>JAUYTB010000010.1 GCA_030695305.1 Bacteroidales bacterium | reverse complement strand
AGCTCTACTTTCTTTGCATTAAGAAATGTAAATATTTCTTATAACTTTAAACCAAATGTACTAAAAGCCCTTGATGTAAAAGCTCTAAGAATCTATGCATCAGCAGAGAACCTATACCTTCACTCAGCAAGAAAAGGTCTGGATCCTACTCAGAACTTTAGCGGACTGGTAACAAACCAAGTTGGTTTCAACAGAGTTGTAACTTTTGGTGTTAATGTTAACTTCTAAACATAAGATAGATATGAAAAAAATAAAAGTATATATTTTAGCATTGGCAGTCGGACTGATACTGTTTCCAACTTCATGCTCTAAGGATTTTCTTGAGACTCGTCCTACCGACCAGCTTGCTGCTGGTGATGTATTCAACTCTCTGACAGGTGCATGGGGTGCAATAAACGGTGTTCACAGATCTGTCTATATTCAGTATAACAGTGTTCAGGCTCATGGTGGATTTCCGGGACTCTATCTCTTTATTGATTTTCTTGGTACCGATCTTGTATTCAATACAACAGCCAATGGTTGGTACTTAAATGGCTATCGTTGGGTAGACCATAGAAATGAGAGATCAAATACCGTCCTTTACTGGCACAATCTTTACCGTTTGATTAGTAATGTTAACCAGATTATCAATAATATTGATAATGTAACAGGACCGGAAGCCGAGAAAAATGCAATCAAAGGTCAGGCCTTAACTTACAGAGCATGGGCTCACTTTATGTTGGTTCAGCTTTGGGCAGACAGATTTGTTCCAGGAGGTGCCAACAGTCAGGATGGAGTTCCATATATGGAGGAGATTACTTTTAATGGTAAAGCCAGAAACTCTGTTGCTGAGGTCTACTCTAAGATCAATGCCGATCTTACTGCTGCTATAACAAACCTGGAAGGGTACAACAGAGCAAACAAGTCTCATATCAACAAGTCTGTAGCTCAGGCAGTTCAGGCACAGGTGGCATTGGTTCAGGGTAACTGGAATCAAGCAGCTACATCTGCAAATGCTGCTCGCCAGGGTTATAGCTTTATGACTGCTGCTCAGCATCAGGATGGATACAATCAGCAGAACAATCCGGAGAATCTATGGGCTCACTTTGTACAGGAAGATCAGACTCTATACTTCTACTCTTTCTATGCTCAGATGTCCCATAACTTCAACTCTACAATTATCCGTCAGAGCCCGAAATCTATTACAAAAGTGCTGTATGATCAAATCTCTGCAACAGATGTAAGGAAAACCTTCTGGTATCCTAACGCCATAGCGGACAAACAGCCGTTTGTTCAGTCAAATGGAGTAAGATTTAACTATATGAGCTCAAAATTCAAAGCGGTTTCTACTTCTGATAGTCGTGGAGACTTCCCTATGATAAGAGTTGCTGAGTTGTATCTTATTGAGGCAGAAGCTTTAGCGAGACAGACAGGTAAAGAGGAGCAGGCTAAGGATGTTCTGTTTCTGTTAGCTAAAAACAGAGATCCTCAGTATGTTAGATCTACAAAAACAGGGTCTGCACTTATTGAGGAGATTCTTATACAGAGAAGAGTTGAGCTTTGGGGAGAGGGTCGTAACTTTACCGATCTTAAGAGACTAAACCTTCCTCTTGTTAGACCTCTTTCTGGAACTGCAGGTCAGGGTGCTCACGTTGAGTCGTTTGCAACCGTATTCAATGTTCCTGCCGGTGGAAGCATCTGGACATGGATGATTCCTCGTGGTGAGATTGATACAAATCCTGAGTTAAAGCAGAATCCTGCATAATTTCTGTTGATGATTTTCAAATAGGCTGTCTAATTTAGGCAGCCTATTTTTGTATAGGGAGACCTTGGCAAGGGTTGTGGACCTTAAAGACTTTTGTGGATTCTCACAGCAGGAACGCCAATCTCTCCACGGGCTGAATAATAAACCCTTAGCACAAGTAGGGCAAACTCAGCCACCGGTAATTCCTTACCTAAGCAAATCTCACAGAAGGAACGCAAATCTCCCCACGGGCTGTAAATAAACCCTTAGCACAAGTAGGGCAAACTCAGCCGCAAGTAGCGAACTTGTGAGCGGATGAGGATGGACGTTGCCCGTTGTGCTAAGGGGTTTATATGCACGTAACGTGTAATAGAAGCGTTCCTGCTGTGAGAATTTGCGATCCGAGGATGGACGTTGCCCGATGTGCGGAGATTTAAGCAGGCCCGCAACGTAGAAAGAAGCAAATAGGTTTGGATTTTCCTTAGCTGACAATACAAGAAGCATGTCCACATTTGCATGCAAGGTCCACAACCCTTGCCAAGGTCCCCCCCAAAAAAAAGCACGACATTTGTCGTGCTTTATCTGTTTTTGTTAGCAGCCGCCGGAGCAACCGGAGCATGAGCTGCTGCTGCATGAAGATTCTGCTTTTTCGCCGTAAAGCCCCTCCATAATCTCCTGTGGAGTTGCTTCACGAACCTCTACTACCTCACCTTTAAAGTGTAGCTCAGAACCTGCAAGCGGGTGGTTGAAATTCATAACAACTACATCGTCTTTTATCTCATCGATGGTTCCCTGAAGACGGTTTCCATCTGAGTCTTGCATTGGAAGAACATTTCCAAGGGTTAGCAGGCCATCCTCTATCTTACCGTCCACCATAAACATATCTTTTGGCAGCTCTACAACGGCCTCAGGATTAATCTCCCCGTAGCCCTCTTTTGCAGAGAGTAGAAACTCAAAGGTATCTCCGGCCACTTTTTCTGCTACATTCTCCTCAAATTTAGGCAGTAGATAACCTGTTCCAAATATGAAGCGAAGAGGGTTTTCCGCTTTTACAGTTTCTATAACGTCTCCATCTACCATAAGTGTATATGATAGTGATACAACAGTCTCTTTTCCTATTTTCATTGTAATTAATTTGGTTAAAAAAGTATTAGTTATGCAAATATTATGCTAAAAAATTATATCTGTTTTTTATCTCTTTTTATTCTATAACCGATTGCCGCTATAAATATAGTAATAACCGGAGTAATAAGGTTAAAGAAGCAGTAGGGGAGATATGCAAGTGTTGCAACCCCAAGAACGCTCGACTGTACAACCCCGCAAGTATTCCATGGGACTAGTACAGATGTAACGGTTGCAGAGTCCTGCAGCGTTCTGCTTAAAAGCCGGGGCTCATAACCCATCTTCTTATAGGTGTCAGAAAACATCTTCCCGGGAAGCAGAATAGCCATATACTGGTCGGAGAGGGTCATATTGAAAAATATAGTGGTACCCACTGTTGACGCAACAAGACTTACTGTATTTTTCATCAGGACCATCATCTTCTCTGTAATAGTCTTGATCATACCGGAAGCCTCCATTACTCCCCCAAAAGTTACCACACAAAGAATAATCCAAACTGTGTTTAACATTCCGGCCATCCCTTTTGTTGAGGT
>JAUYTB010000007.1 GCA_030695305.1 Bacteroidales bacterium | reverse complement strand
TTTGCCCTCATTGTTGCGGAGTTTTTCGCTATTTCGGCCTCGCCGGAGAGCTTAGCAAATAGGTTACCTTAGCTGACACCTAATCATTGTTTTTTATAATGAACACTTAAATGGAGGGGACCCTTAGCACAACGGGCATGTCCAATCTTCATCCGCTCACAAGTTCGCTACTTGCGGCTGAGTATGCCCTACTTGTGATTAGGGGTTGTTTGTTTGCCGGCTGGATGAGAATAATCCTGCTATGAGATTTGCTGGGAAATGAATTCATGAGCACTTTCATGAGCACTTTCAGCTCTGAGATTATTTGCCATTTCGCAGAATATCAAGAAGTTAGGTCTTTTTGAAAATTGAGCTTAACTTATTGTATACCAATAAGATGGCAAATAATCTCGAAGCTGAATTGCTAGCTAAAGATTGCGGTAAAAGGGAGACCTTGCATCCAGTTGTGGAGCTTGTATTGAGCTTACAATTTTTATTATACCTTTGCGGCGGAATATTTTTGGCGCCACTATATTTGCCGACACAATATTTGCCATCACAATATCTTTGCCCACAATTTCATTGCCCACATTAACAATATCATTGCCCACAGTTTTAATAACATTTTCCACAGACACAATTTCATTGCCCACATCAACAATATCATTGCCCACAGTTATCTCCATTAATTATTCTTATGATTCAAGATCATTTACTCTCTATAGTAATAGTAAACTGGAATACATTAGAGACTACAAAAAAGTGTCTTAATTCTATTACGACGTATCTTACTGCACCCTATGAGATTATTCTTGTAGATAATGGATCGCAGGACGGCTCTGTAGAGTATTTCAAAACATTATCGGGCGAACGCTTTAAGGTTATTTTGCTGAACTCGAACAGGGGTTATTCGGCAGGGAACAATGCAGGAATAGCGGAGAGCAAAGGGGATATGGTATGCCTGTTAAACAGTGATGCCTTTATTACCAAGGGCTCTCTGGAGGGGTTGATTGAGTGTATGATATCTACGCATGCCGGGATGGTTGGGCCGCTCACAAACAGAGCTAACGGCAAACAGGGGAGAAGAAAGTATTACCGTTTAATTCCTATAGGCAGAAAAGTTATCTCTACGGATTACCTCTCATTTTTCTGTGTTCTAATAAGCAGATCTGTAATAGATAGTGTCGGGTATCTCGATGAAAGGTTTGGCTTAGGTACTTATGAGGATGATGACTATTGTAAGCGGGCAAGAGTTGAGGGCTTCAATCTGAATATCTACAAGCCATCATGGGTATGGCATGAGTCTCATGCCACAATGAAAGCAAATGGAATTAACGAAAAGAGTCTGCTAATGCAAAACAAAAAAATATACCTTGCCAAGGGTTGTGGACCTTGAATGCAATTATGGACTCTTTGACCTAATAATCTAAACAAAAAATCTGAACCTTCAGTTAAAACCTACTCTTTTATACATCTCACTGCAAAGCCATTGCGTTTGAAGTCGTTGTATCTCGTGATATTATTGCTGTTGTAGTTGACACCATATACCCAGCTTTTATCTGCAGAGGCCTCTGTTGAACTCCACCAATCTGCTCCATAACCCTGTCCGCCAAATGCACCTGTAAAGTAACGATAGCCGCCTGGTTTGGCAGAAAACCCGGTAGAGTTTGTTGCACCGGTGTTAGGCGCAGCCCAAAGAGCTGTCCCTGTACTCTTTAGCTTACCACTATTGCCGATAAGCCCACCAATAAAATCTGTCATAATTGTCCAGTCGGCATCAGTCGGAACACGCCATCCATCCGGACAAAGCTTCCCGGAATTTACTGCATTCCAATTATATAGAGCCCCATACACCGTTTTATTTGCCTCACTATTACCATACCAACAGAAAGATCCGGTAGTTGAGTTACTCCAACCGGCATCGCTTGAGTTCATGGTGATAGAGGTACGGTCTTTATATCTTGTAACTCTGAGATTTTCATCCATCCAAATTTGAGAGCCAATTGTAACTGTTTCATAAACATTATTGTCGGCATCTCTCATTGTAACAGCTATAGGAGGATAGAGAGTGTTTATCATCTCTATATCGCTCGTAGATAAAAACTGCCTCTGGACAGCCCAGGTTGAGCCATCTTTTTTAGTGATTGTTGGGTTGTTATTTTTGGAAAACGAAGTGGAACTATAGAGCATTATCGACTGAAAATCAAATGCCTCAGGATTTATCGGAGTATTTATAGACTTGGTAAACTCTGCAAAATTATGAGCATACCTCTCAATAATATTTGAAGAGACTACTGTAATAAAGTTATTTCGCCCACTCTTGCTGTGCTCGTGAAGCATCCCCAGCGCATGACAAATCTCATGAATCACATTTCCCATTGTTGCCCAATTTGCCAGGCGGATATCCTGCCTCCCGCCAACCATACCAAGAAACGAAGAGCACCCGGTATGGTCAAACACAAAATCAATATAGTTGGATTCACCTGTTCTTTGAATAAACTCCAGATTGGAAACCTGCACAATGGCATTAATTGCCTGAGTTACACGCGTTGGATCTGGCAGACTCTGGTTGATATTGTAATAGATACGGTTATCCGGCCAGTGTCTGGTCTGAATATTTAGAGCGGCACCCTTGGTTGCAACACCCTGAGCCTGAGGAGCAGCTAAAATAATATCCCCCTGATAGATATAAAAACCATTAATCACCTCGCACGTAACACTCACTCCGTCAAGGGTAATGGCAGATGTATTTCCTGCCGAAGATGGGAACATCTGCTCTGCACCCACTAATGTCTCTGTAGTTTTTGTAGTGAAGGAGGATGAGCTCCCATAAGAAGTGCCGGCAGAGTTTGTGGCATAGGCCCTCACATAGTATGTAGAATTCGGCTCAAGGCCAAAAATTGTACTGCTAAAATTACCGCTTCCGGTTCCATCAGAGCTTTTGTTGTCCAAAATAGTAGGGTTTTGGGATGTGCTCCAGCAGACTCCTCTTGCAGATACTGCTCCCCCTCCGTCGCTTGTGACCGAGCCCCCGCCAGATGCTGTCCCGGTGGTTATATCTGCTACTGTGGATGTTGTAACTGTTGGCGCAGATGCACCCGTGCTAAAAGAGAGCTGCGAACCATAAGATGTTCCTGCTGAGTTAACAGCATAAGCCCTTATGTAATAGGTAACCCCGGGAGAGAGCCCGCTGATTTGGCTCACGAAACTGCCACTTCCCGATCCATCTGTTGTTTTAGCACCGGATATAGTGGGGTTTTGATCTGTCCCCCAACAGACACCCCTCGAGGTAACTGTGGCTCCGCCATCGCTTGTAACATTACCTCCGCTCTTTGCAGATGTAGAGGTAATTTCACTTATTGAGTTTGTAGTAACAGTGGGAGCACTCTTTGTCGGAATATCGCCTGGTTTATCTTTGGCGCAGGCAGATAAAATTAGAATTGACAAAAGGAGCACAAATAACCAAAATTTGCTAAATATTGCATCCATAACTTCAATTATTAAGTTTAGGTATTGTGCAATAAATTTAGCAAAAAATAGTGATTAAACACGGCTCCTTTTAAGGAAGGTTATTTTAGTCTCTTATAAGGTACAACCGATGCGATGTCTTCCATCTCTCTTCTTTTGAGTTTATGCTCAGTAAAAAAAGTCATTACAATATTGTTCTCCGGAATCTCAAGCAGAAGATAGCTTTTAGAAGATATAAACCCATAAACAGCATTTAATCCATTAAATTCAAATATCTCTGATTGCTCCAATTTTGAGCTGAGCTTCTCAAATGTAGATAAAGGTGTAACCTTAACAGCAAAAACGCTCTCCATATTAAGCATAAACTTAGCCGAAAACTCTTGATTTCCATCAGCTGATGACTGCGTCATAGGGTAGCCGGAATTACTGAAGTCCTTGCTCCATTTTCTAAATGTTGCTGCAGATAGTTGCAAAACATCCTGCGCAGATGCTGTTAAAAAAACCATTAACAGCGATAGTGTAAATAATATCCTTTTCATACTACAAAAATAATAAAAAATGTGACCTTGGCAAGGGTTGTGGACCTTGCATGCAGATATGGAAAGGAGACCTTGGCAAGGGTTGTGGACCTTGTAGGCAAATGTGGAAGAAAGCACACCTTGTGGACCTTGCAAATGTGGAAGAAAGCAGATGTGGGGATAAGCAGATGTGGGGATAAGCAGATCTTGAAGTAAGGAGATATTGCAGTTGTGTTATTTTATCGCTAAATTTGAGATAACGACATCTTAATAAAAAAGATTTACAACAGAGATTAGAATCTTACATAAAAAATTACAAAAGAGATTAGAATCTTACATAAAATATAACAACACTAATTACAATCTTACATAAAATATAACAATAGAAATTACAATCTTATCAATAAAACATCGTAGAACCGGATCATATCAATACGTTTAATAACAGATAATTAAATCTTTAACAATGAAAAAAATCCTTATTTTTGCAGTTGTATTTACAGCAGTTTTTGTTGGCGGCCTTCTACTAACATCATTTACCAGCCATGAGAGCATTGCTACAGATATGGCAAACAGGCCTATCCCGGAGGATATTATAAAAATTTTTGACAATTCTTGTATCCAGTGCCATTCGGATAAAGGGAGCAGTATCGCTAAGTCTCGCCTAAATATCAATAAATGGGACACTTACGATTCAGTTAAGCAGGATAAGAAGATTTCAGATATTTGCAAAACTGTCACAAAAGGTTCGATGCCACCTAGATCATTCCTAAGAAAAAATCCCCAAGCTACACTTACCGAAACTCAAAAAGTGCAGATCTGCAGTTGGAAGTAGCTCTTTGCTAAAGTTTGATGTATCTGTAAATTAATTAGATAGATACAAAACGCAGTTTTCCAAATATGGAAAATTGGCATTTGTATGTATCTGTATATTATTTAGTTACCTCAAACTCTGGCAGAGTTCAAGCTCTTCTCTGGTCTTTATGGCCATTGAGGAGCTTGTTGCATGAAAATGTATCTCTGCATGGTAAATGGCTTTGCCGGCAGACGTAGGACTAACAACAACAGTGGCAGGGACTGGAATCGCAGATGGTTCAGACGCGGCAGAAGGAGTCGAAGGGGCAGTAGCGGCAGAAGGAGTCGAAGGGGCAGACGCAGGACTCGAAACGGCTGAATCTGGATGCACAACAACAGTGGCAGGACCTGGAATCGCAGATGGGAGTGCTGCAGATGGGAGCGCTGCTGCAGATGGGAGCGCTGCTGCAGATGGGAGCGCTGCTGCAGATGGGAGTGCTGCAGATGGGAGTGCTGCAGATGGGAGTGCTGCTGATGGGAGTGCTGCTGCAGATGGTGATGAGGAGTTCTCTTTTGTAATTTCAATTCGGATTTGATCTTCGGCTATAATCCAAGGCATTGTAAGCAGAGCTCTCTTAATTGACTCCTTTAACTCTCCCGCCTGTTTATCTGAATGAAAACTCATCTTAATTACATGCTCTACTCTTTTTGGATTGTCAGATGGTCTGGTTATACAGTTTTTACTTAGCAGAGAGTAGGGTACCCTTACGCTTTCGCCTTTGGGGGTGATAATCTCTGCCGAACGAAATCCAAGTTTTTTTATTTCACCCTCTGCATAAGGGGAGATAATCTGGCTACCTCTCTCAAATGGTGTCTCAATACGCAATATTGCTCCGGAGACAAAATCTCTTAAAAGGTACCATCCTATTAAAGCTATTAGCATGATTGCCATAGCCCCTCTTATTATAATAAACAGATCTGACTCTACAAACAATCTGCCGGGAGCCCAGAGAATAAACAAAAACCACAAAATCAGCTCTATAAGAGGAATAAATCTAAGTAGAGCAGATTTTATACGCCATTTTCCGGATATTACAGGCAGATATCTGTATAAAACTCGCATGGCGACAAAAAGAGCTAAAGCAACACCTGCTATTTCCAGATATTTCATATTATTTCAAGAGTTTTATTGGGTTCATATGTTTGTATCGGTCGTTTAATCTTAGTTTGTGACTATTAGTCGCTTCATATCAGCTCCAGGGATTTGAATTGTTTGACTAACATAGGTTCTACCATCTTGTTGAGGGAGAATACTCCCGGATACTTCTCAGTAAGGAGATCCTTGTTAAGGAGTGATTGAAGTACAACCGATACAGAAGCTTCATCTCTTCTAAGGGTAGCTGCAAGATGTAGGGCAGAGAAGCGTCTGTGGAGTATAAACTGCAACAGAAAAAGAGTATGTTCGTCTGTAAGATTCTCTAAAGCAGAGCTGTTATACCCGGTTGGCTTATTCAAATAGATAGTACCCTCTTTAACCTCACTGATGCAGTTAAGCCAAAGAGATATGGCATAACCCGGATTACCTGAGGAGAGGTTGAAAATCTTATTAAAAAGACTAGCAAACTCCCAGTTGGTCATATCCTCCTCACGTCTGCTTTTGTAGACAAATTTGAGCCCCCCTGCTTTGTGACGCAACATAATAAACTCCTTAAGATCTCTGGCAGAGAATGGCTGGCATAAAATAATATCAAGCAGCCAGGTATTGATAGAGGTAATCTTGTTGATAATCTTTAATGCATACTTATTGACATTGACAATGAACAAAACCCTATCTCCATAACGCTTCATCAGATCAATGATTCTCTCAACAACAGCTGTCCCACCCTCTCGTCTCTCCCACCATAACTCAAGGTCATTTATGATAATTACAGACTTTCCTGACAGACCATCAAGAGACTCATCCAAAAGTCGCTCTCTGCCTCCAAGAAGCTTTACAAGCTGATTCTCGAAAACACTCAAATCTGAACAACTCTGCTGAGGCGCTCTAACCGTATAGACTCTATCCTTGTCGAAATGGGCTCTTGCCAGGTGTCTAGAGAGAGTAGATTTTCCGGATCTCCGTTCTCCAGTAATAATCAAAATTCCTCGCTCCCCATTCATAAAACGGCTGATCGCTGCACCACCCCGTTCGCACTCCTCCTCCATACCAACCCAGAAATCCTCGCCAATACCTGAGTTACCCGAGAATAGATTATGATAGTAGTATGGGAGATTTTCAATAGCACTTCTCCTGGCAGCCCTCTCCGCCGGATTTATAGTACCGTTTTGAGAAAGGAGAGGTATCATCTCCGACCTCTGCTCCATACGCTTTGCCCAAAGTAGCCCTTCACTTTGACGGTATAACAGCTTAACAAATTGATTAACAATATGTTTACCCGCAGATTTTAAATGCTTGTTCATATATCCTGTCAGTTTACTCCTCTCACCGGCCCTCTTCCTTCTGTTTAGATTTGCAGATGCCCTATTGATAACGGCAGATGTCAGAGGTTCAAAAGCACTCTTAAGCCCCGATCCTAATCTCTCCCTAAGATTATCTGTGAGAGCCATTAATCGCCCACTCTCAACCTCAATATTATCAAGAAAAGCAGCAATCATAGAGTCAGCCGAATCCCTCTCAGGATCGAAGTTAGAGAGACTAAAGTTGGCCAGTTTAATTATGTTTTTTATAGAGTCAACGGAGTGAAAGATACTCTCAATTGTATCCGCAGAGTGAATCTTGATCTTCTCTCCAAGCTCTCTACTTATATAATAAGATGCCAATCTCCTGAGTTTTATCTCATTTAGTATAACATTACTGTCATTTTCAAAATCTATCCCGTTTGGAAGTTCGTTACCGGTAATGATAATCTTCTCCGGAAGTTCGGATATTGCCTCGTCAATCTCTCTTAGCAAAGATGAGAAGAGTACGTCAAGAACAGGAGCCCGGAGCCCTCTTTGAATAACAGTAACCCGTTTCTCATCCTTGTATCTCTCAATATCCCCAACAGACTCAATAATAGTCCTAAACTCATCGATATACGAAACAACAGAGTTGTCAACTCTTCTTTGAATCTCTGTCAAACTCTCGTGTATAAGGTGCGCAAGACGATCTTTGAGGTTTAGGCAGATAAAATCGACAGCCGTTCTGTTTGTGAATATCTCCATAAAACCACCCCAGGAGTCAGGGAACTCACTCAATCTCGTCCTAAGTTTTATATTACTCTTTACTATAGCACGATACCTTCTTGAGAGCAGATTTGCCTGTGGATTATCAATTAATTTTGAGAACTCCCCAATATCTGAAACAAGCTCATTAAAGATTATATCGCTCTGATTATTAAAGAACTTACTATTACCTGATTTAAGCTCTCTAAATTGTGCAGATACCCTTTTTTTGTCTGCAAGCAGATCACTTTTTGAGATCTCCCTCTTGCAGTATCGCTCTATTGTTGTGTGATAAGAGGTGAGAATCTCCCTAATTTCAGAAAAAGAGTTTATACTTTGGAGAGTAAAATTATCGTAAAAAAACTCAATACTCTTTAAACTTCTGTTGGTTATAAAATAGTCGGCAGCCGGATTGAGTCCAACAGATAAACTAGCCTTGGTCTTGAAAGTTCCAAGCCAAAGCAGTTTGAGATATTTATTAATCTTTTTGTAAAAAGTTGCAGGTCTTAATTTTCTGAAATCCTCCCTGGAGTACATTATCTTAATTACTTTCGGAAGAGATCCTACTGTTTTAAAGATCTTAGAGATAAATTCACCAACCCCCTTGAGCAGAATATCCTGCTCACCTTTTAGAGATTTCTCTTTATACTCATTAATAAACCTCTGAGAATGAGAGGCAAAATCCTTAAGAAGCAGATATGACTCCCTCTCTCTAATGGATTTATCAGAGATTGTCAATATTTTTAGCAACCTCTCATCAACCCCCTTAATATCCATCTCCAGTTGATCCAGAAAAATTGACCTCTCCGCTCCTATTGCAGATATTGTATCATCTATAAATTTATTAAAAGGGAGCTCTATGGCCTTGGATAGATTGCAGATAGTCTCGCGAACAACATCTGTATCTGATAAATGAACACATTTAGAGATTGAAGAGCTATCCTTGTTTGCCAAATCACTAAATATCAACTCATCCTTAACCGAATTGGTTTGCGGTATCAAACTTACATCCTCAAAAGATGAGGCAGACCGAATAAAGAGAGATGTCCCTATTTCTGATGATATAGTGTTGACATAGTTTACTATTTCACTTGTACTCGAGCTAATATCTGCTTTTGCATTTGTTGTGTTAAAATCTGGAATCTCAACAATTGTCAGGCATGTATCATGAGACTCAGAGCGGATAATCTCTCTCTCTGTCAATTTATCAATATTTCCAATGACCTTTATCTGCACATCTATCCGGTAACTATCTGTTATTTTGGATAGAACAGACTGAAATCTATCGGTGTTCCTGCTGCTGTTGTTTATCGCAAGAACTCTAACCTCCGCCCTTCTCCACGATGTATTGGAGGTAATAAACCTAATAAGATGCAGAGCTAATGGCAGGGTATTACCTTTGCCGCTCCACCAAAAGTCAATTCTCTTATGGTTCCCGAATTTCCTCTCTTTATTGTAATTAAGAAAAGTGAGATTATAGTCGAGTCTCTTTAAACTCTCTAAAAGAGTTTCAAACTTATTTGGATCCGGAATATTCTTAGGCCAACCCATAAGGATTGTATTAGGTTCAAAGCCGGAGAAGCCATATACACTGCTTATTACGCTTATGCCATCATAAATGTTTTTGCAGATATGTCTCCTTGTTATCACATTCTTAACATCTCCAAACTCCTCAAGAGTAATTACTGCAGTCTGGTCCAGCAGAGGATTATCTGCATTTATTGATAGATTAGAATTAACACTCTCATTCTCTACAAGTTCAAAATTAGTAAAGATACCCTGTCTACCCACAAGAGCCATTCCAAACTCTACAAGGTGAGGTCTTTTATGTGCCCCACCGCTAAAGAGGATAATATTTGGCCTCCAGTTTCTGTTATTTATCTCTTTGTTTGTTAAATTTTTAAGCCCCATCTTTACCAGAGATCGCCAAATACTAGACCTTGTGTCACCCGAATTTAGTGTAAGCTCTTTGTTTTTAAGGTAGAAGAAGAGCGAAAGCAGAATTAATGACGCTGCAGCCAATGCCATAATATCCAATTGAATCATTAGAATTATACAGGCAACGGCACCAATGATACTTACAATTCTTGGGATTTTAAATGAGGGCCGAAAATCGCTGCTTGCCCAGCTCTCTACAGCATAGGTGATATTAATAAAGCCGTATGTTATTATAAAAAAGATAGTTACAACTCTTGCTATCACATTCAACTCTCCAATAAGTATTCCTACTTGTGCAATAATAAAGGAGAAAATCAATGCATTACGTGGTTCGTTTGATGGTCCGAACCCCTTTCCCAAAAAAGAGGGGGCAATTCTGTCCCTTGCAACTGCCTGCATAATTCTTGGAGCACCCAATATGCTTCCCAATGCAGATGATAAGGTAGCACCAAGCACACCTGCAATAACAAGTTGAGGAATCCAGGCAATTTTAAAAAGTATATTTGTGTCATTAACAAGCAGATCGCTACTTACAGTATATGACAGAAAAACGGCGAGACCAACATAGACTATCAGAGCAACCAAAATTGCAGATATTGTTCCTACGGGAATAGATCTCCTGGGATCTTTAAGGTCTCCCGACATTGAGACTCCGGCTTCAAATCCGGTAACTGCCGGAAAGAATATGGCAAAGAGAGTTATCCATGGTAAGGAGCTTGGCAGAGACTCTATTTGGGGAGCAACCGGGGTAAAATCGTGTCTGCCAAAAAAAACAGAGACCAGGGAGAGCACCATTATCGTAAGGATAATATACTGTGTCTTTATTGTAAGAGAGGTACTTATAAAGGTGAGTATAGTTATTATCAACAGAATAACCGATCCTGCTAATCTTATTGTATTAAGGGTTACCTCAAAACCGAAGTAACTAAGAAAGACCTCTGCAAAACCTATAAGATAAAGACTTACGCTTAAAGAGAGTCCGGCAAAGAGTGCCCAACCCAGTGTTCCTCCTATGGGAAGCCCAAGACTCCGGGATATAATGTAGTATGTACCACCGGTCTCTACCCTCTTGTCTGTAGCAATGGAAGCTACACTCAACCCTGTACTGCCAGAGACAATATGAGCAACCAGAATAATGCCGAGTGTAGCTATCAGCCCTGCCTGCCCCACTATCCAGGGTAGTCTCAGATACATTATTACACCCAGAAGTGTAAGTATTGAGGGCGTAAAAACTCCTCCAAAAACATTAAATTTTTTTGCTTTTGCCATCTGACCTAATTTTGCACTTTTGTCTCTTTAATATGGATATCTCTCTGAGGGAATGGTATCTCTATATTATTAACTTTAAACACCTTAAACACTTCAAAATATACATCACTTTTTAAAATGGATGGCCTGTCTATATATTCGGATGTCCATACCTGAAGCAGGAATTTTAAGCTGCTGTCACCAAACTCCTCAAATCTTACATTGGGTGCAGGAGTCTCAAGTACCCCGGGGTGTGCTTTTGCAATACCTAATAGCAATTTAGCAACTATCTGAGGATCTTCTTTATATGAGACTCCAATTGGGATATTGAGTCTAATGTCTCGGTTATTGTGGCTCCAATTAATAACCTGTTTGTTTATAAAGTCGGAGTTTGGGACTATGACTGCAATATTATCATTTGTTATTATTGTTGTGGCTCTTGCAGATATATCTACAATGTTTCCGGTTAGCCCCTCAACCTCGATTCTATCCCCTACCTTTATTGGTCTTTCGAACAGAATAATTATTCCGCTGATAAAATTGTTAGTAACATTTTGAAGACCAAAACCGATACCAACACCCAGAGCTCCAACTAGTAGCCCAAGTGCACTCAAATCTATCCCGGTTGTCTGAAAGATTATTATTACACCTACAATCAGAATAAGATATCGTACAATTGTCGATATAGATTCGCTTACACCAACATCTACATTGTATCTGGGGAATACTCTTTTATTTAGCAGCCGCTTAACTTTTCCGGATAAGAAGAACAACAGAAAGAAAGAGACAACCAAAAGAATAAACGTCCTTATCGTAAAAGGGCTTGCGCCAAGCTTAAAAAGCTCAATACTCCATGTCTCTTTTATCCACTCCAGTAAACTATCTAAACTATACATTTTACAATCAATTTACATTGACTGTAAAGTTATAAAAATTTAGTTAAAACAGCCACCCGTAGATCAGTCCGGAGATTGTTGCCATTATGATTACCAGAACAACATAAACAAAAGTCTTTTTATTACCAATTACACCTCTTATTACCAGCATATTTGGCAAAGAGAGTGATGGTCCGGCAAGAAGAAGAGCCAAGGCAGGCCCCTTTCCCATTCCTGCAGAAAGAAGACCCTGAAGGATCGGAACCTCTGTTAGGGTTGCAAAGTACATAAAAGCTCCTACAATTGAAGCGAATAGGTTAGAAAAGAAGGAGTTGCCCCCAACAAGCATAGCAATCCACTCATTTGGTATTACCCCGGCAATAGTCTCTCCGTCGTGAGTTGATCCTAAAAGGAAACCGGCAGTTACAACTCCAATAGCAAGAAGAGGCAGAATCTGCTTGGCAAAACCCCATGTAGATATTGTCCACTCTCTATTCTCCTCATCTTGTTTATCAAAAAGAGTGATAATACTTAGAGCTCCTATTCCTACAATCATTGGGACCAGCGGGCTCAGCTTAGCGTTCTCAATAAAAATATCAGAGAGAATAGCAGATATCAATACTGCAACTCCTGATAAAATCACCCACTGCCACTTAATTTTAAGAATTTTAATAAGGGAGTAGCCAAGGAATAGTGTGAAGAATCCTGTTATATACCATTTATATGACCATATGTAGTACCATGCACTTGAGGTGTCATCCGATGACGGGCTACCCCAGTTAGCAAAGACCAGAATCAACACCAGTGTAAAGAAGTGAAACGAGGTCTGCCACATTGGACGTTTTTCCGGGGCCGGCTCGATGTTCATCTGCTCTGCCTTTTTAACTCTCTCCTCTTTGCGGTAGATGATTGACATCACTGAACCAATAACAACACTAAAAACAACGGCTCCGATAGTTCTTGCAACCCCCATTTCAAATCCAAGAATCCTTGCTGTCAATATAATCGCAAGAATATTAATGGCAGGTCCCGAGTATAGAAATGCAATTGCAGGTCCTAAGCCGGCCCCTCTCTTATGAATACTGGAGAATAGCGGAAGGATTGTACAGCTGCATACAGCCAGAATTGTTCCGGAAACTGCTGCTACAGAGTATGCGAGCCATTTTTTTGCATTGGCTCCAAAATATTTAAGGACAGAACCCTGACTTACAAACACAGAGATAACACCTGCGATAAAAAAAGCAGGGAGTAAACATAAAACCACATGTTCGCGTGCATACCATTTTACTAAATCGAGGGTTGCAACAATTGCTGTGTTAAATCTTTCGCTCTCGATAGGAAGAAAAAACGCAGCGACAAAAACTACAGATATCCATATTAGAATATTAATCTCTCTCCTTTTTTCCATTTTAATTTCTATTAATAAAGTTTAATTTTTTTTCTCATTTTTTAACATTCTCACTCCAACGTTTCGGTTAATTACGAAATATTGTTATAAATTTTTTTTAAAAGAAGAGTTCAATAATAAAATATATGCCCACTCCTATAAACAGAAGTGCAACAACGCGTCGAAACCATAGCTCAAAAGTTTTAATGTGGTTATACATTTTTCCCACATTACCAACAGCGTAGGCAAGAAGCCAGGCAAAGATTATTACCGGCACTCCTGTAGCAAAAGCAAAAACAACCGGAAGTAAGAGTCCGCTTGCACTTGATAGTGTTATTGGCATAAGCATGGCAAAATAGATTACACCACTATACGGGCAAAATGCAAGGGCAAATATCATCCCTAACAGAAGCGTTCCCAAATAACTTTTCCTGCTGCTCTCACCCAGCTTTTCGCTAAGTGAACTCAATAAAGAGAACTTAAACTTAAATACGTCAAGCATTAACAATCCAATAACTATAAGAACCGGCCCCAAGACCTTCTCTCCCCAACCTTGAAATATTGAGGTGATATCCATCTGATTAACTCCAAAAAAGAGAAGAATGGCAAGCCCGGTATAGCTTAATGCACGTCCGGCTGTATAAACGAGCCCCTTAATGAATACCACTCTGCGATTCTCAATATCACGACTAATAAATCCTATTGCAGATATGTTTGTTGCCAACGGGCAGGGGCTGATTGCTGTCATCAGACCAAGAATGATAGCAGTAAAAAAAGAGTACTGAGAGCTCTCCAGAATACTATTTAAAAACTCCATAATAATCTAATTTACTTTACGGTAGCTTTGTCAACAGCTTTTTTTATCTCTCCCTGAATCTTTGGGACACTTTTTGAATTGAGGAACGCCTGTCCTGTTATATCAACAACTTTATCATTTATAACAACCACCAGCGCTTGGCCCTCTACTTTATGTTTAGATGCAACGCTTTTACCCTCTGCCTCATCAAGATTCAGACTTTTATACGAGTAGTTTCCGCTTTTTATCTTGTCGGAATATAACGCCTCAAAGGCAGCTTTTGAATTATCTTCAACTGCTTTGCAGGTAATACATCTGCGGGTGTAGTGAAAATAGATCAACTCAACTTTTGATGCATCATTACTCTGCAAAACAGCTACATCTGAATCATTTTTCGTCCCCTTCTCCTGTGAGTTTCCGGAACAGCTTCCAAAGAAGATCATCAGAAGGAGTCCAAGTGTAAAAAATCGTCTCATTTTGAATTTAAAGTTTTAATTAATACTTAAGGTTTTTGTAAGGAATATTTTTTGTGCAGATTTTCTGCTTTTAATCTGCCGGTAACTGCTCTTTTAGTCAGCTGCTTTTCTTGCCGGTAACCGTTTTTAATCTGCCGGCAGCTGCTCTTCTACTGCAATTTATCTGCTTAGTACTTGCTTAGTACCTGCTTTATCTCCTCTGCAGATGGCACTCTCCCCTTAATCTCTACCTTCTCATTAACTACCAGCGCAGGTGTACTTAATACATTATACTTCATAATGTCCATAATATCTTCTACTTTGGTTACTGTAGCGTTGAAGTTGTTTTGTTCCACTACTTCACGTGTCATCTTTTCAAGAGTTTTGCACTTTGGGCATCCTGTTCCTAAAATTTTTATCTCCATATCTTTAATTTTATATTTTTTGTTAACTGAATATTCGCCTGTGTGACTGCATGGCTAATCGCTTATCTGGAGAAGAAGTGGGCAAACATTCCCTTTGCCTCTTCCCAGTTCTCTCTGTTTATACAGTACTTAATATATGGTGGATTGATCTCTCCCTGTATCAGGCCGGCCCTCTTTAACTCCTTTAGGTGCTCCGAGAGGGTGGAGCGTGCAATTGGCAACTCCTCTGCCATATCTCCGCTGTAACAGCACTTATTGAGATTATTTGCAAGGTAGTCCAATATAAAAACCCTTACCGGATTACTCAGTGCCTTCCCGTAACGAGCTATTTTCTCCTGATTATCTGTATAGTACTTGATTTTATCTTTCATAACTCATAAATAAAATTCATTTCGTAAAATCCCGAACAAATATATTGATATTTATTTTAAAAATCCAAAATAAAATCAGATAAAGATGCTCATATTTGTATTTTGTAAAGTTGTCACGATTTTTGAAGTGAGAAACAGACACAATTTAAACTGATTAAATATTTTTCTCAAGTGAGTAATAACTGGAAAAGAACGTTTGCATTTATATGGACAGGGCAGCTATTCTCTACACTTAGCAGCTCTGTTGTAAGTTTTGCTGTGATTTTTTGGCTGAGTGTACAGACCGGCTCGGCAGAGGTGCTGGCTTTTGCTACAATATCTTCCCTGCTTCCTCAGCTTGTATTGGGGCTCTTTACCGGAGTTCTTGTAGACAGATGGAACAGAAAGGTAACTATGATTGTGGCAGATCTCTATATTGCTTTTGTTACCTTAATTATGGCGGCTCTCTTCTATACTGGGGAGACAGACATTGGTTACATCTATATATTATTGGCTCTCAGATCAATCGGCAGCGCATTTCATGTTCCCGCAATGGAGGCATCTGTACCCCTTCTGGCACCCTCCGACAAACTGATGAAGGTTGCCGGTATCAACAATATGATCTTCTCTGTAAGCACAATAGGTGCTCCGGCTTTGGCAGCTATCTTTATCACTGCCTTTGATATGACACTGGTTTTAATGTTTGATGTAATTGGGGCACTAATCGCCTGTACCTCTCTACTTTTTGTAAAGATCCCAAATCCGTGGGACAGAGCGGATGGCGAGCTAAAAGATGAGGTAACAGGAGAAGAGTTGGTAGATGGGGTGGTCAACTTTAAAGCAGATAAAACCGACTCCCGGGTGAAGGATGAGTTCAAAAAATTCTTCCAGGAGTTAAACTATGGTGCTCAAGAGGTTATTAAGCGTCCCGGGCTACTGTGGATGTTTATTTTTACAATATTTGCTGCTCTTGCAATGGTGCCGATATCTACGCTTTTCCCTCTTATGACTCTGGATCATTTTGCCGGAGATACATTTAAAATGAGTATAGTAGAGGTCTCCTGGGGTGTTGGTATGCTTATTGGAGGTGGGTTGATGAGTATGTCCTGGTTCAAATTCAATAATGTAATGTTGATAAATGCAATGTATGTCATATTGGGGCTCACATTTGCTTTTACAGGCTTGCTACCCTCCGGCGGTTTTAACTTTTTTGTTCTCTTTACACTTATTGGAGGGATCTCAGGGGCTATTTTTTGGGGCACGTTTACTGTAATTCTTCAAAAGAGTCTTGACTCATCTGTATTGGGACGCGTCTTTTCCATTCATAACAGTATGATAATGATACCTGCAATGATAAGTCTTATGATAACCGGCTATATTGCAGATACTATAGGAATTACAAATGCTTTTATAATCTCCGGCAGCATGCTGATAATCATAGGACTGATATCTCCTTTCCTCCCGGCAATAAGAAAATTCTCTAAAGAGTAATAAAATTTAAACATGTTAACAAAACTGCATATTCAAAAGGCATCAGGAGAGATTGAGCTCTTCTCTTCTGATAAACTCCGGCAGTCTCTTACAAGATCGGGTGCCGATAAAAAAATCATAGATCTAATTGTAGATGAGATAGAAGAGTGGCTTATTACGCAGGTAAAGAGAACTAAAGGGGATAAGGTTGGGGAACAAGAAGATGTGGTATCTGTTCCAAGTAAAAAAATCTACTCTATGGCCTTCTCACTTCTGCGTAAAAAGACAATCAGTAATGCAGCAAGGTACAAACTTAAGAGTGCAATGATGGAGATGGGACCCACAGGCCATCCGTTTGAACATTTTATCGGTGAGATCTATCGCTCTCTAGGATTTGAGACAGAAGTTGGCATAACTCTTCAAGGACAATGTGTTACTCACGAGGTTGATGTTATTGCAACAAAGAAAAACCATCAAAGATTTATTGAGTGTAAATACTATCAGAGTACCGGCAAAAATGCAAATGTACAGGTGCCTCTCTATATCCGCTCAAGAGTTGACGATATCATTAACAAACGAAAAACAAATCCGGACTTTAAAGGGTATTCTTTCTCGGGGGGTGTTGTAACTAATACCCGGTTTACCCTGGATGCAGAGCAATACGGTAAGTGTAGCGGCCTCCATCTGCTTAGCTGGGACTACCCCAAAGGAGAGGGGCTTAGAGAGATAATTGACCGTGAACGAATATTCCCTGTCACATCTCTCTCTAACCTGACAAAAGTTCATAAAAAGACACTTATGGATAAAGGGGTGGTTAGTTGTCCCCAACTCACACGAGACCCCTCTCTTCTAAACTTATTAAATCTGGACAAAAGAAGAAGAGCAAAAGTACTGGAAGAGGCACGAGATTTAACATGATGGGAGACCTTGGCAAGGGTTGTGGACCTGGAGGCATACCTTGGCAAGGGTTGTGGACCTTGCATGCAAATGTGGATATGCTTCTTAATTTGTCAGCTAAGGGTAACCTATTTGCTTTTTTGCTACGTTGCGGGCCTGCTCAAATCTCCGCACATCGGGCAACGTCCATCCTCATCCGCTCACAAGTTCGCTACTTGCGGCTGAGTTTGCCCTCATTGTTGCGGAGTTTTTCGCTATTTCGGCCTCGCCGGAGAGCTTAGCAAATAGGTTACCCTTAGCTGACACCTAATCATTGTTTTTATAATGAACAATTAAATGGAGGGGACCCTTTGCACAACGGGCAACGTCCATCCTCATCCGCTCACATGTTCGCTACTTGCGGCTGAGTTTGCCCGACTTGTGCTAAGGGTTTATTGCTCAGCCCGTGGGGAGATTGGCGTTCCTGCTGCGATATCTGCTGGGGAATGAATAATTGGTGGCTGAGTATGCCCTACTTGTGCTAAGGGTTTATTGTTCAGCCCGTGGGGAGACTGGCGTTCCTGCTGCGAGACTTGCTGGAGAAAAGAATAGCTTTCCACAAACGGCTTTAAAGTCCACAACCCTTGCCAAGGTCTTTTTCCACAACCCTTGCCAAGGTCTCACCTCTTTGGCTTCAACACATCTGGGCGCATTGAGTAGCTCTCTTTGCCGTGAGTTGGTTTATTGGTTATACTCTCCGGGAAAAACTCCGGTGCTTGTGGCATTAGTTTAATAATTTGCTCAAGTATGGCTGCATACTCCTGATGAATATAGGGATCTTTTCTATCTTTTAAGTTGTAGGCAATATATTGATAGTATCCGGCACTCTTTTTAAGCCATTCACGAGGCAACTTTGAGAGGTCTGAACTTCTGTTACGTATTGTAAATCTGAGAGATGATATGAATTTTTCTCTATCAATTGCTGGGTCTTCAATCAGCTCATCAACTATTTTTGACAGAGTTGTGTAATCTCCGGAACGAGCCGCAAGATTCATCTCAATTATTCGCCGGTTTGTATATTTGCCCTCAAATTCGCAGAGTCTTTCAAGGTCTGATATTGAGCCATATGAACTCTCTTTTGCAAGTTTGGCGTCAACTCTCAACTTTCCAAATTTTTTAGAGTAGAACTCGTAATTATCGGAGAGTTCCAGCAAGTAAGGGTTATTAATACCGGTGATATGTTGCTCAAAAATTTTCCATACTAACTCATCTGCAAGAGAGCCCCTTAACTCATAAAGCTTTGCAAATGCATCAGAGACAATTGAGTGTTTATAAATAGATGCGTGGTAGTTAATATAATCTACAAGAAAGTTAGCATCGCCGGATTTTGAATCAAAATATCTCTCTAGATAAAATGAGCGTCTCTCAGGAATAAGAGCACTCTCACCTGTGTAGATAAATTGCTCTGCAGATTGACGACTACTGCTTTTGTGAACTGCCTCCTCAATAGTCGGGTCTATAAAGAGATATGTAGGGAATAGATTTACTCCATAACGTTTTGCCAGAGCAATACCCTCCCCCTTCTCAGCATCAATCTTGAGATTTATGAAAGTATTGTTGTAGTAGCTGTAGACAACAGGAAGCACAAAAACCTCCTCTGCCATAGTAAGGCATGGGCCGCACCAATCTGTATAGAAGTCTATAAAGATAAGACGCTTCTCACTTTTTGCAAGCTCAACTGCCTCACTCCAAGGCAAATTCGTAAAATTAATACCTTTGGGAGATACTGGAGAGATTGCAGATACTTTAACCGGAGATAGAGCCAAAAGCAAGAAAATCAGAATGGTTGATTTTATATATAGATTAAATATTTTTTTCATTGAATTGTAATATTTGTGTTGATTAGCACCTTTTATATCGAATATTAATTTTAATAGAGTTGCACCTTATATATTGAATTGCAATTTTAATATTGATTCCAAAAATTATAGTGTTTCTTAAAAAACCCTGCCAAGGTATCGTAAAAGAGAACTTGGCAGGGCTGCTGTATAGTCATTAATCAACCTCTTAAGATCTAATAACCCGGATTTTGAGTTACAGGATTAGAGTTGGTCTCAGATGCAGGAATCGGCATAATTCTTCTATCTGCAATACGCTGCATATAAGTTGCTCCGGCTGCTTCACCTTTTGCAATTTCATTGTTTAGTGCAGTAGAGAGCTGTGCATTCATCTGCAATAATTTCCCAAAACGCTGATTAGCAAACCATTCATGCCAATTTTCAAATGACAATTCAATAATCCACTCTTTGTAGATGGCCTCTGCAAGCTGTTCGCGGGTAGATGGTGTAACAACTGCAGCTCCTGCTCTTTCACGCAATCTCTTAATAGGAGCATATGAGTCTGCTATTGAACCATTTGAACGATATAATGCCTCAGCTTTAATAAGTAATATCTCTGCTGTTCGTAAGTACATTATTGGCATATTATTGGCAGAATTTAGGTATTTGCGAATAGTTTTTCTGTCGCTATATGTTTTATTATTCCAAACAATAGAAACTCCATCCCTTATTATTGTGCTATATCTTGGATCATTCCCAAGAAGTGTAAGGAAATTCTCGGATGGGCCCCATTTACCATCACCAAAAGCGGAAATTCTGATTGAGGTTCCCTCTGCCTCTGTCTTTCCAAAATACCGGCCAAATAAGAGCTCTTTTGTTTCGAGACTTTTATTGAAAACATTCGCATAGGTGCTCTCAAGAACAGCAAGGGAGAGAACCTCATCTGCAAGAGTTATTGCCTCCTGATATCTGCCCATATTGAACATTACCTGAGTTTTGAGCGCTTTTGCGGCCAAAGAGGAGGCCTGAATTGCACTCTTGTATTGTGGTGCCTTTGCAACAGCAACATCTAATAGATCGTTCACAAGCTTATAGCTCTCTACCACAGT
>JAUYTB010000064.1 GCA_030695305.1 Bacteroidales bacterium | reverse complement strand
GGAGGTCAGCGTCAAAGAGTTGCTGTAGCAAGAGCTCTTGTAAACAATCCTTCAATTATTCTTGCAGACGAACCAACGGGAAATCTGGACTCAAAGACATCAAGGGATATAATGAATCTATTTTCGGAGATACATAAAAAGGGGAACACCATTATTGTAGTAACTCACGAAGAGGATATTGCCAAACATGCAAAGAGGATAATTCGTCTGCGTGACGGAATCATTGAATCCGATGAGATAAATGACAACTCTGTGAACTATAATTAACTATCTCAATTTTTGATACAATCTGTATGAAAGTATATACCAAGACAGGAGACAAAGGAAGGACCTCCCTTGTGGGTGGTGAGAGGGTAAGCAAAGATGATCCCAGAGTTAATGCATACGGGAATGTAGATGAGCTTATTTCACATATTGCTCTTTTACGGGCAGATGCCTTCGAACTCCCCTATTCACAAAATCTTAGACGAATTCAGGCAAACCTTATGCTTGCTGCGGCACATCTGGCATCTGACGATACTGCCGCTCAAAAACTGAAAACTTTTGATATTCTGGAAACCGAATTCCTTGAGCAGCAGATAGACGAGATGACAGAGAGTCTCCCGGAACAGAGTGCATTTATTTTGCCCGATAGGCCCAGAGTCTCTGCTGAATGTCACATTGCCAGGACCGTTTGCCGGAGGGCAGAGAGGTCTTGTATCTCTATAATGTCTGATCCAAGGCTTGAGGCCCCTGTCAAGTATCTTAACAGACTTTCAGACTATCTATATGTTTATGCCCGTTATCTGTCAATGATAAGTGGCGTCGCTGATGATTTTTGGTATCAGTAGTTAGTTTTGCACTTTATATTTTATTTGCTCTATTTCCGCTTAATATAACTTGTATTTTAAAATTTAATTGCTATCTTCGCAGACCATTTTGGCAATTAAACGCAAATATCTAATAATTAATTACTTGCACTATGTATTGGACACTTGAACTGGCATCAAAACTTGAAGATGCTCCATGGCCTGCCACAAAAGAAGAGCTTATTGACTATGCAACACGTTCAGGAGCACCTCTGGAGGTGATTGAAAACCTGGAAGACCTGGAAGAGGATGGAGAGGTATATGACAGCATTGAAGATATTTGGCCCGACTACCCAAGTAAAGAGGACTTCTTTTTCAACGAAGAGGAGTATTAATATAAAAGAGGATGAAAATTATAATTGCGGGTGCAGGTCAGGTGGGTAGCCACCTTGC
>JAUYTB010000347.1 GCA_030695305.1 Bacteroidales bacterium | reverse complement strand
TGTCTACCTATTCCACCACCCGAGCATTTCAATCAACTTCTTTCAAAAATACCTCTCCATTGTGCGGAGAGGTATTTTTAGAGCGGAAAACGAGACTCGAACTCGCGACCCTAACCTTGGCAAGGTTATGCTCTACCAACTGAGCTATTTCCGCATTTGGGACAGCAAAAGTAATAAAAATTTCACAAGCTCCAAAATTTAGATCAAAAACGTTTAAAAAAATATCCGAAACGAGGTTGATAATATACTAGATAACTGTTTCAAACTCTTTAAGGAAACGAATATCGTTCTCAAAATAGTGGCGAAGATCTTTAACCTGCCACTTTAACATTGCTATACGTTCAATGCCCATTCCAAAAGCGAATCCGGTATAAATTGTACTGTCAATTCCGTTTGCTTCCAATACATTGGGGTCAACCATTCCGCAACCCATAATCTCCAGCCAGCCGGTACCTTTGCATATATTACAACCGGTCCCTTTGCAAATATTGCAACTCACGTCAACCTCTGCACTTGGCTCAGTGAATGGAAAGTAAGATGGGCGAAGACGAATTTGTGCATCCTCTCCAAACATCTCACGGGCAAAGAGTAGAACTGCCTGCTTAAGATCGGCAAAAGATACTTTTTTATCTATATACAGCCCCTCTACTTGGTGGAAAATGCAGTGTGCACGGGCAGAAATTGCCTCATTGCGAAAGACCCTACCGGGGCAAACAATTCTGATGGGCAACTTCATTTTTTCCATTGCTCTTACCTGCACAGAGCTGGTGTGGGTGCGCAAAAGAACAGGGTTCTCTCCATTGGAGATAAAGAAAGTATCCTGCATATCTCTTGCCGGGTGCTCGGGCGGGAAATTAAGGGCACCAAAGACATGCCAGTCATCTTCAATTTCGGGACCCTCTGCCAGAATATATCCGAACTTATTAAAAATAGACAAAATCTCGTCCCTTGTTACAGAGATAGGGTGACGCCCCCCTATTGAGATCATATCTCCGGGTTTTGTTAAATCATACTTTGAATCGGCAGGCTGCTCGCTCTCCTCTATTAAGGAGCGAAGCTCATCAATCTTACCACTTGCAGCCACCTTTAATTTATTAAGAATCTGTCCAATCTCTCTCTTATGCTCCGGTAAGATATCCCGAAACTCATCAAAAAGCCGGGTTACTGAACCTTTCTTGCCCAATAGACGGACACGTATCTCTTCTATTTCCTGCTCTTTACTTGCCTTTAGCCCTTCAATCTCTGCCAATAGCTTCTCAATTTTCTCTTTCATACTCTTAATGTTCTCTTTACGAATCTCCGGCTTATTAATTTGCCTGCAAAGGTAATAAATCCTTTAATATCTCCTCAATTGCCCTTTCGAGTTGAGGGTCTATTGAATTGAGACGATCCTTAAAGGTATTTCTTATATAGATATCGGGAGATACCCCTTCAAACTCCATATCTTTTCCATCAAGAGTGTAGCAACCCCAAGCAGGGAGTCTTACAGATGAACCGTCAACAAGACGGGCTCCTGATGTAAAGATTATCCATCTATAGGTCTCTGTTCCTATAAGTTTTGCCATAGATAATGTCTTTATTCCATTAGATGTAACCTCGGCATCACTCAGACTTCTCTCATTAATAAGCACAACAAGAGGCTTACTACCCGGCACAACATTAGGATGGGAGATCTTTGGATTATCCCTGTGACTCCAACGGAAATGCTCTCTTTGTCCCAAAAGGTCAATTACCTCTTTATGAACATTACCCCCATTATTAAACCTAAGGTCCAGAATAAGCCCAGACTTATGAACAGCATCTGTATTGAGCTCTATTACAAATCTCTCCAAAGACTCCGGAGACATATCTCTCATATGAATATAGGCAACCTGACCATCAGTAGCCGACGTAACAACAGATCTGTTATGGTCCTCCCACTCTGCATACAAAAGAGAGCGCAGTTCGCTGCCGGCAAATGTATGAAGATTCACATCGAACTGATTACCACCTCTGGAAAAACGAAGTGTCAACTCCTTTGGTAAAGCGGCAAATGCAAAGTAGAACTCCCGGTTAACCGATCTATCTACATTAACACCATTAACGGATATCAGCTCATCACCACTCCTTAGAGGATTGGCGTTAAAGTCGGCTCTGGATCCTGCAACAATCCTATCCAGAATATACGGAGACTTATCAGAGAACATCAATCCGGTAGCAGCAGTAAAATAACGGGTAGTACCCTCCTCTTCCCTGCCAAAAGTAGTGAAACCCATGTGCGAAGAGTTAAGTTCGTTTAGCATATCATTGATAAGAGTTCTCAAATCATCTCTGCTCACAACAAACGGCAAGAAAGAGGCATAATAATCACGTTTTGCCCTCCAATCTACACCATGAAAGTTTTGATCATAGAAGTTCTGCTCAAGAGATGCCCACACCTCATAAAACATCTGAGAGAACTCATCCTTTATACTCTTCTCAAATGTGAATTTTGGCTCTACCTTTACCGCAGTTGCAGCAACAGCATCAACCCTAAAGAGAGACACCCTGTCAGTAACAAATAACTCTTTTCCACCTATACGATATCCGGTCACGGCACCCGACCCCTTAACCCTCTGAGCAGGTTTCATATCCCACTCCTTTATCTCCTGAACATAGAATCCCCACTCTCCCTCATGATTTGAATTGAATAAGAGGAAAGATCTGCCTCCGTTAGAGATAATAAACGGAGTGTTTTGCTCCCCTCTTTTGACAACAGACTCATATCGTCTATGCAAATTATCAGGAGAGAGAGCAACTGAAGAGTCTCGCTTAGCACCCTTTGCACCAAAAAGTTTCTCAAACTCATCACTCTCAAAAGGGGCTGGATACCTATCCAGAGCAACCCTGTAGAGTTGAGTATTTGCACCTCTGGGAAATGCAGAGTTCATCCGGTTTGACAAAAGATAGAGATATCTTCCGTCAGGAGAAAATACAGGATCGTTTTCGAAGTTTGCAGAGTTTGTGATATTAACAGCTCTCTTATTTGCAAAATCATATATAAATACATCTCTTTCGAATAGATTTACAGCTGTATAGGTTAGAAATTTATCGTCAAAAGAGAAACAAATTCTATAGTTTTGAAACGCCCAAAACTCGTGAGAGGCAAGTTTATCTACCTTTTCGCTACCTGTATCCAACAACATTAAAGATTTGCCCCCGTCAATAAAAGCAATTTTCTCTCTTTTTGCAGATGGTGTAAGTGACTTAACAGAAGATTCAGGAGTATAGATAGCCCTCTCTGCCGGAGAGTCTGCTTTAACAGAATAGATCCCTGTCCACCCGCCATTTGTTCTGGTATAGTAGATATTTTTACTGTCTGACCCCCATAAAACCTCATCAACTCTCTCATTTTGAGGAACAGGCATTTGTCGCACAAAATTACCTTTAACATCTGAGACAAAAAGCAACCCCCTAAACGAGAAGGCAAGCTTCTTTCCGTCAGGAGATACCGAGAACCCCTGAGCTCTTCCAAGCGGAAGAGAGATATTACTGACAACTGTGTTATTAGCAATATCAATATCGGGAACAGTTACCCGGCCGCTTTCGGTATCAAGAATATTGACTCTGTACCCTTTAATAAAAACAATCTTTGAGCCATCAAAACAAATTGAGGGGTACTGAACAGATTCGTTAAATGAGGTGAGATACTTTTTATCTTCATATCTCACAATATTTGCTTCGCCGTTTTGCTCATCTGAGACGTAATATAACCTACCCTGTGAGTCTGTCATTGGCCAGATATCTTTCCCTCTGTAACTTGTAAGCTCTTTATACTCCCCGGATACCGGATTCCAAGATTTTATATCTGGATTGTGGTCTCCCCTGTAACCCTTTCTTGTAGCAAAACGGAAGCTCTCTGCAGATTCGTTAAAGTAGAATTCGCCTGTAACCGGATTTTGAACAAGATTGGCTATTGTATTGAAATAGTGGGAGAATATACGTACCGGTGTCCCTGAATAGGAAGAGCTTGAAAAATCGACAGAGAGGCCATATGTAGAAATTGTATTGTATCTGTTTGATTCAAAATAGATGACCTTTGAGTCTCCCCTCCAAGATACCGGAACATCTGAGGCATCATGAAAAGTTAGCTGTTTAATCTCTCCCCCGGCAACAGGAACAATATATACATTATTGTTACCCTGCACATTGGATGAGAATGCCAGATACTTTCCATCAGGAGAGATCTTTGGATGCGATTCGTTGCCACCCATAGAGATAACCTTAAGGGCAAGCCCTCCCGATGAACTCACTTTATAGATATCTCCGCCATGGGAGAAGTAGATCTCACTCCCATCCGGTGTAAGAGTCGGCCGGGATGCAAACATAGTCTGCTGAGCGAAAGATGAAGCACTTATGAACAACAAAAGAGAGAGAAGGAGTAACCTCTTCATAATTAAGTTAATTTAGATGTGATTAGCTGTAGTCTTGTATAATCCTATTAAAACGGATATTACATTAAATTTTAGAGAGAAGCTCGTTTTAGAGGCATGGTCATACAGCGTGGCCCCCCTCCCCCTCTTGGGAGCTCTGACCCATCTATTGTGATTACACACCTTTTGCTTGTCTCAATATCTTTTTTACCATTGATAACATCCCATGCAGTGTATACATCAAACCCATTCTTACTCAGCTCATTTAATGTGTGAACATTTCTGGCATATGAGAGCACTTTGCCGGGAGCAATTGCAAAGAAGTTAGCTCCGCTGTGCCACTGCTCCCTCTCCTGATTCCACTCATCTGCACTGCCTCCGCATACTATTGGCTCTACCTCCATCCCAAGTTTTTTTAGAATATATGGTATGTTTGCAACAGACTTAATCTTTGAAACTTTTCCGTTATCTATTATCATATGAACTGTCTGGTACTGATTCTCTCCCATAATAAGGGGCTCAAAAACCATCGCTTTATCCCTGTCCAGAAAAGTAAATGCCATATCCAGATGAATAAATGACTCCGGAGTCTCCGGGAGCTGTTGTACTATTACATGAAGCTTCTCTTTGCAACCGGTACGGCACAATCTGTTAATCAGCATATCAATCCCCTGACTGCTTGTACGTGGTCCATTACCAATAAGGAGTATATCCTCTCTGGCTACCAGGATATCCCCACCCTCCATATAGAGCTCGGTATTTCCCGGTTGAAAATCGTAAGAGTTGATAACCTCGCAGTCAAACACCCTCTTCCTTCTGAACAACGCCTCATTAATAAGGGACTCTCTCATACGCACCTTACTTGCCATTTTGCATATCAGCACCTTATTGCAAATAGAGACTGATGCATCTCTGGTAAAATAATAGTTATAAAGAGGTGGCAATGCATAGTAATCGTCTTTAAGAAATGCCGTTAATGTGTTTATCTTTGCAGGAAGACCCTCTATCAGAACTTGGGCAAGCATAACAGATGGCATACCCATAAGCTCTTCAAAATAGTCGGTAACCTTTTCACTGACACATATCTTCCCTATCAGAGCCTCTCTGTCGGTGTGGCTATCCAAAAGATTTTCCAGTAAATCCTTAATCTGATAGGTTTTTGCAACCATATTTAAGACGCCTGATACCTGCTCATACTCCTTTTGAGCAATAGAGAGATTTAAAATATCACTATAAAGAGCTCGCTGAGCATCTCGTGGAGTCATATTCTCCACCTCTGCACCGGGTGTGTGAAGTAAAACTGCCTCAAGCTTTCCTATCTCTGATTTTACATCAATAGAGACCAAATTTTCCGTCATATAAAAAAATAAATTACTGATATTTACCTAATTCACTCAATGGGAGATCTGTAAAAAGACTTTTATAAACCGACTCATCCCTTGGGCAGATAAGAAGCACATCATCTGTATTAATAATCATAAAGTTATCCAGGCCTGCTGCAATTACCACTTTGTGATCCTCCTCCGACACCACTATTGAGTTTTTAACACTCCTGAGTAGATGCTCCTTAACTTTTATATAGTTTCCCTCCTCATCTCTCTTGCTGTGAGAGTAGAGAGACTCCCAGGTACCTATATCCGACCATCCAAATGATACAGGATAGACTACCGCCTTCTCTGTCTTCTCCATAATCCCATAATCAATTGAGATACTTTTACACTCTTCATAAACTTTGGTAATAAAAGAGTCCTCCTCCGGAGTATAATAGATACCCTCCCCTTCTCCGAAAAGCTCCGAAATATCTGGCTGGTGAGATTCCAGCTCTCTCTTAATGGTGGAGAGATTCCCAATAAAGATTCCGGAATTCCACAGAAACTCACCGCTGTTAATAAAAACCTCGGCAAGCTCCCGGCTTGGCTTCTCTGTAAATGTCTTAACATTATATGCCAGGTTACCATTGATGGTAAAGCTTATGTTCTTGTTTGCCTGTATATATCCATACTCTGTCTCTGCCCGGATTGGCTCAACACCCAGCGTAATAAGGACATCATTCACACTTGCGTATTCAATAGCATTATGAATAGTATCAACAAAGATCTGGTCGTTCAAAATAAGATGGTCTGATGGGGCTACGACAACAGTTGCAGTTGGATCCTTTTTAAGAAGCTTATAGGTGGCATACGCCATACAAGGAGCTGTGTTTCTCCTATATGGTTCTATCAATATATGCTCCGGAAGTACTGCCGGTAACTGCTGACGCACAATATCTTTGTATAAGTGAGATGTTACAACCAGGATATTTTCAGATGGCATAATCCTCGAGAATCTGTCAAATGTCTCCTGTATAAAAGTTTTACCTGTACCTAAAATATCCAGAAACTGCTTTGGTTTCAAATTTCTGCTTACCGGCCAGAATCTGCTCCCGGGACCTCCGGCCATTATTATACAATAATGATTGTTAACCATATCTTTGCAATTAATTTATGTGTAATACTCTATTACCACTCAGGGGTAAAAGCGTCCTGAAAATATTCCAGCCGATAGATACCTCCGGAGCTAAAAGTAACAGAAATGATGTCGAATCTTGTCTCAAAATTAATATTATTAACTCTTACAAACCCTCCTGCAGCCGAAATAATTGCCCTTCTTTTCTTATGATTCACCGACTCAAAAGGCATTTGGGCACAAGGTTCTGTAAGCGATCTTACCTCAATTATATGGAGGATTTGCACACCTGTTTTAGCACAAATACTCTTCATTACAAGATCCAGCTCCTTGTGTCCCCATCTCCAGTTTCTCTCAAGCAATATCATACCCTTCTCTATCAAAAAACTGAGAGCAATATCCTCTGCCACACTCCCAGAAACTCTTTCACACCTCACAACCACTCCTCCTCATTTTATACCAAATATAGTACTTAATATTAAAACATCCATAAAAGCTTTAATGCGAATATGGATAGGGGGTATTAACAGAGAGGCCGGCTATTTAAAAAAATAGCCGACCTCAAAAAATAGTTGTTAATAAATCCTAGAAGAGAAGTCTTACTCCAAAGAGCATACCCCAAGTACTTCCTGTTGTTAGTTGATTAATCTGCTGCGCCTTAGCGTCAAAATTAGCTAAGTCTGACGCATTAAGAGTGTAGGTAGGAGCACCTCCGGCATTGAGACCTTTATATGTCAGTGGCATTATAACACCCCAGTTGTTAGCTAGACCGCTTCTTGTGTATAATCCCCAATCTTTACTTAGCAGATTTCCTGCATTTACAATGTCCATCGTAAGCTGAAGAGTGTATCTTCTGTCAGATCCGAAGTTTGTAAAGAGGTCTTGAATGATCTTAGCATCCCAACGGTTTTTCCAAGGGTTAACAGCACCAAATCTCTCTGCATACTGTCCCTTCCTTGAGCTTAGATATTTATCGTCATCAATAAATTTCATAAATCTCTCTGCCTGCTCTGCAGCAGTCATCTTACCAGGTACATCCACAAATGTCAACTCATATTTATTGGCAGGAATATACATAATGTCAGATCTGTTTCCATCACCATTTATATCCTCGTTAAAGGCATATGTAGAACGGCCCTGTGCTGCACCGTTGTAGTAGAGAGAGAAAGTAGTTGCAAGCTTTCTGAAATACTCAACCCTGTAGGAGAGTGAACCTACAACTCTGTGAGGAACTGCAAAGCTTGAGTGGCTAAGCTGAGGATTGTTGAGGTCATATACATCCAGATTACTTGTCCAAGCAGATAGGGCAGAAGAGCCCGGGTTTGCTGAGACATTCTTGGATACATTATAAGTATATGCTAACATTCCCGACCATCCGTTTGAGTAGTTCTTAGTAAGCTGGGCTGTAAGAAGGGTCTGGTAACCCTTACTTGAGTTTGTAAGAACCATCGCAGCAGATACTCCGGAGTTAATACGGTTACCCGATGACCAGCGCGGTCTTTTGTCCGGTCCGCTGAGAACGTTATTTGCATCCGGAAGGTTCATGTTCTTCTGAACAATTGCATTAATATCCTTTGTAAATAGGGCCTCTACGGTAAGAATCATATTACCCGGAAGCTCAATATCGGCAGCAAGGTTAGATCTCCACACTCTTGGCATCTTGAAATCTTTATCAACAGCAGCAATTGTAGATCCCGAAGGGAGTGTTGCACTTATTGCCTGAGGGAAAAGACCAGGATATTTCGCAACCTGAGCTCTGAAGTCAGGATTGAATCTGAAATCTGCAGGAAGTGCAGAGCCCAAAAGACCAATCTCAGGGCTTTGAACAGTTCCCGATGAGGTTGGCTGGTTTGTAAACCACACAAATGGAAGTACTCCGGAGAACATCCCTGTTCCTCCTCTAACCTGGAAGCTTCTGTCTCCCTTAACATCCCAGTTGAAACCGAGTCTTGGATTAATCTGCATCTTGGTATTTGGCCAAGTACCTACATCAATCTTGTAACCATCTTTAAATGTTAGAGCAGAGATTGCAGGGTTGTTCATAATTTCGTTATGGTACATAGGAAGTTCTGCTCTTACACCATATGTAAGTTTGAAATTCTTATTTACCTGCCACTCATCTTGAATGTATGCACTTGCAAGACCGAAGTCCATCTCAACCGCACCTGGATCTTTACCGCCATAACCGTAAGTTACACCAAAAAGTGTTGGTTTTGCCTTATTAATAAAATCGTCAAGTGATGCAAAACGATAGTAGCTGGTTCCCTCACGAACGTAAGAGTTATATACGAATATATTGTCATACGCTGCACCAAATGTAATCGTGTGCTTATTAAGGTTAAGCGTTAGGTTGTTAACTATAGAAAGCGTATTATTGAGAACCTTATTGCGGAAAGTGAATAGCTCATAACCAAATGACATATAAGGGTTATTATCCTTGTAGATATCTACAAAAGGGAACTCTGCACTTGTACTGCTTCTCATTGGATCCATAACCTCTGTATATGATACAAGGAGTTTATTGGAGAGCTTAGTCCCAAAAGTTGAGTTAAGCTCGGCAGAGAATGCATCAACAGAGTTATGCTGAGTGTAGAAAGAGTTTGAGAAAGAGATTGAGTAGTCCGAAACCCTTGATATCTGTGATCTGGAGCTGCTTGGTGGAGGACCTGATGTTCCATTGGTAAGAGATCTGCTTTCGTTTCTAAGTCTATTGTACCTTACAGAGAACTTGTGGTTTCTTGCAATGTTCCAATCCAGACGGGCAAATATTTTGTAGTTCTGCGAAGGGAATGCTCCAAAATTCTGGTAATCACCCGGATCATAATTGTAGGTAGAGAGTAGATGACTCTTGGCTCTCTCCAGATCAGCTACAGATGTTCTGGAAATTCTCTTTGCCTGGTCAGCTACACCGTTTGTACTTGGCTCCCAGCTTCCGCTTGGCTTTGACTCATCTTCAAATTCGTAACTGGCAAAGATAAAGAGTTTGTCCTTGATTATTGGAGCACCTATTGTAAAGCCCCATGTTTGATTGCTGGATTCACGTGCTTTAGGAACAATCAGATCGCCAACTTTCTCACCTGTAAATGATGTTGGCCTCTGGTAAGTGTAGGCACTAACCTTAATTCTGTTATCTCCAGATTTGGTTACAGCGTTGATAGAGGCACCTGTAAACTGTGAAAGGCGAACATCATAAGGAGCAAGGTTAACGGAAATCTGCTCAATAACATCTAGTGAGATGGGCTGTGCAGTTCCACCCGGCATAGAGTTGCTGGAGAGACCGAAGTTATTGTTCATTGCTGCACCATCTACGTTAATAGAGTTATAACGTCCGTCACGACCGGCAAAAGAGTTACCGTTTGCCTGAGGAGTCATTCTTGTAAAATCTGTAATACTTCTGCTTATAGAAGGAAGCGAGTTTATTTCGCGGGTACTCACGTTCATGGATGCACCTGTTCTGTCGCGGTTTAGTATTGGATTTACAATACCGGCAGATACAACAACTTCTGATAGAGACATCGCCTCCTCTACAAGTTGTGCATTATAAACAAAGTTCTCGCCCAGACGAAGATTCATATTCTCCGCCTTAATTGTTCCGTAACCGAGATAAGTAACCTCAACGGCATAAGGGCCGCCGACACGCATGTTCTGGATTCTGTAATTACCTGCGATATCGGTAATTGAGTAATACTTAGACCCGGATGGAGTATGGACTGCAACTACGGCAGCTCCGATAACCGGAGTTCCATCTGCCTCAGTAATTCGACCACTCATAGAGGATGTCGTAACCTGCGCAATAGCGGCAAAGGCTACAAACAAGCTCAAAGCCGTTAGGGCAAATTGCTTAATGGTTTGTTTCATAAATATTTAAATAATTTGTTAGGTATTCTGTGGCAAAAATAGGAATTTCCCTCCGATTCACTACAATTAATTAATATTATTTAACAAATTCTTAAATATTAAACCATTCTCTCATACGTCACATTTACAACTATATACATAAAAAAATAAATGGATTGTCAATATTTGGTTAATAAGTTTTTTTCCCATAACTTTGCCGCCGAAAAATGTGGAGAGATTTGACTGCTTGCAACCACTTAAAAACAATGCTAAAACGTTCCGTAATTTTCGTTCGGGGAGATCGGGGAGATTTAGAATCAGACGTTGTCCCATTCCAAAATTGAGAGAAATTTACAAGAACAGCATCACGTGCAAGCTGAACTCTTTCTACCGGGAAGTGTTTAATATCATTAATAATATTTGAAAATGTCATATCTTTTTACTTCGGAATCTGTATCGGAAGGGCATCCGGACAAAGTAGCCGATCAGATTTCAGACGCCATCTTAGACGAATTTCTCAGGAAAGATCCCGAATCAAAAGTAGCGTGCGAAACATTTGTCAGCACAGGACTTGCAGTTATTGGAGGAGAGGTTAAATCGAATGCCTGGGTAGATATCCAGCAGGTGGCCAGGCGGGTCATAAACCGTATAGGATACACTAAGGCTGAGTATATGTTCGACGGAAACTCATGCGGGATTCTCTCTGCCATCCACGAACAGTCCTCCGATATAAACAGAGGAGTTGAGGTTACCAATCCACAAGAGCAGGGGGCAGGCGATCAGGGAATGATGTTTGGTTATGCCTGCAGGGATACAGAGGAGTTTATGCCTCTGCCGCTGACTCTCTCTCACATTGCTCTCATAGAGCTGGCAAAGATCAGGAGGGAGACAGAGCTCATGCCATACCTTCGTCCCGACGCCAAGAGTCAGTTTACAATAGAGTACAATGACGACAACACACCAAAAAGGGTACATACAATTGTAATCTCTACACAGCATGACGAGTTTGACACAGACGACTCAATGCAGGCAAGAATCAAAAGCGATGTAAAAAACATACTGATTCCCAAAATAATAGAGAGACTACCAAAAGAGACACAAGAGCTTTTTAAAGATGATTATATTTTGCATGTAAACCCTACCGGAAAATTTGTTATAGGCGGACCTCACGGAGATACCGGACTTACAGGCAGAAAAATAATTGTTGACACTTATGGTGGTAAAGGTGCACATGGGGGAGGCGCCTTCTCCGGAAAGGACCCAAGCAAGGTAGACAGATCTGCAGCTTATGCGGCAAGGTATATTGCCAAGAATCTAGTTGCTGCCGGCGTAGCAGATGAGGTGCTTGTTCAGCTTGCCTATGCAATTGGCGTTGCCCGCCCTGTAAGCGTTTTTGTAAACACTTTTGGGACCGGATTCAAAAAATATCCCCAAAAATATCTACCCGATAGTGAGATTGCCAACAAAATAAACTCCATATTCGATTTGCGGCCCGCAAGTATAATCGGCAAGTTCTCTTTAAAGAAGCCGATCTATGAGGTAACTGCTGCATATGGCCATATGGGCAGAGATCCCTTTACTGCAGAGGTTGAGTTACATATAAATGGAGAGATTGTGACGGAGGAGGTACAGTTTTTTGGATGGGAAAAGCTTGATCTTACAGAGGATATAAAAGCTGCCTTTAATCTCTTCTCCAAATAAGCTTCTTCCCAAAACCTAACCGGTTATCGGTAAACTTAAGCTCTAATACCTTAAGATTCCACAGATCTCCACCTTTGAGAATCGCATACGGAAACCGCTTCAGATAACTGAGGCGGTTTCTGCTTAAAAGCGAATCGTCACACCTCTCCATAAGTGCAGTAAACTGCACTCCCCTTATTAGCCCTATACTCTCGGTTTCAAGTCCTACCGCTCCGGAAATCACTTTAATCTCCGAACTCTTTAACATCTGAACATGACGTGTCTTATCCTCTGACGAAATTACAAAAAGCGCCTCATCCTCATTATAGTGATAAAAGGCATGCCAGCTCCAGATCTCCCTGCCGTCTGTTACCGAGAGGGTAGCAAGATGGTGCTCTTTTAAAAAAACGGAAACTCTTTTATCCGGAAGAGTCTCTTTAGAATTATCCATATCTGTTTATTTACTCTTAAGACTCCGTCTCTCTCCAGATATATAACTTATCGGAACGTCTGAGACGCACACCCTCCTCTACAGCTATTGAGCAGTACTCTCCCTTCAGTGCCTTCTCAACCGGGGCAAGCTCAACCCTTATCTCGCTTACTTTGTGTTCATAAACCCCTGTAGATGGTCCAATAATAAGAAGGTCATCCCCAACAGAGAGCTCTCCGGTCTCTACTAGCACCTCTGCAACAGATAGGTTTGAAAAGAAGTTTGTAACCTTACCAACATACACTTTCTTACGGGTTGCTTTGTTGCCATATACTTCGCTCCACTCTCCTAGTTTAGCCCCCTGATAATAACCATCCCAAAACCCTCTGTTGAATACTGTAGAGAGGGTCTTCTCCAGACTCTCTGCCAACTCCTGAGTATACTCATCGTTGCAGACTGCGTTGGCAGCTCTTCTGTAAGCAGCCGTAACTGCCTTTACATACTCTGGGGCCCTTGCCCTACCCTCAATTTTGAGCACCCGCACACCTGACTCAATTATCTTATCTACAAACCTGATTGTTGAGAGATCTTTGGGAGACATTATATATTTATTATCTATCTCCAGGGAAGATCCTGTCTCAATATCTGTAACCTGATAACCTCTTCGGCAAAGTTGATAACAAGAACCTCTGTTGGCAGATGCATTGTACTCATGAAGACTCAGGTAACACTTGCCTGAGACAGCCATACAGAGCGCTCCATGACAGAATAACTCCAGTCGGATAAGCTCGCCGGAAGGGCCTGTGATCCTCTCTTTAACTATAGTATCATAAATACTTTTTACCTGAAAAAGAGTAAGTTCTCTCGCCAGCACAATGACATCTGCAAACTGAGCATGGTATCTGACACTCTCGATATTTGAGACATTAAGCTGTGTGGAGATATGAATCTCCATACCTGCA
>JAUYTB010000331.1 GCA_030695305.1 Bacteroidales bacterium | reverse complement strand
CGCGACAGTGACTCCGGATATGATGTTTCCTGCAACTGCAAATATTATTTGTGATAAAACAGGGATAATGAATGCATGGGGTTATGATATAAACGCCGGATGTTCGGGCTTTATCTTCTCATTTGAGACTGCTGCCTCATTTATTGAAAGTGGCAGGTCAAAAAAGATGATTCTTGTAACCGGTGAGAGAATGTCTGCAATTACAGATTATACCGACAGAACAACTTGCCCTCTGTTTGGAGATGCAGCAGTTGCAATGCTTATAGAGCCATCAGAAGATGAATCTCTGGGACTTCATGACTCAATCTTGCATGTTGACGGTATTGGAAGGCACTATCTATATCAAAAATCGGGTGGATCTATGTACCCTTCATCGGAGGAGAGTGTTAAAAATCGTGAACACTTTGTTTACCAGGATGGCCAGACAGTATTTAAATATGCTGTAAGTCGAATGGCTGACGTTTCGGTAGAGTTGATGGAGAGAAATAATATCAAATCTCAAGATATTGCTTATCTTATTCCACACCAAGCTAATATGAGAATTATTGAGGCTACTGGTAAGAGAATGGGTTTGCAGAAAGAGAAAATTTTGATTAATATTGAAAAATTTGGTAATACTGCAGGAACATCAATACCTCTTGTGATGTGGGATTTTGAGGATAAGTTCAAGAAGGGAGATACTTTGATTTTCTCTGCATTTGGAGCCGGATTTACATGGGGCTCTATGTACTATAAGTGGGCTTATGACTCTGTAAAGGAGTAGGAGAGCTCTGGTAGGGCAAAAAAGCAAACTGGTCCCATAGTTCAAGGGATAGAACGGAAGTTTCCTAAACTTCAGATTCGCGTTCGAGTCGCGGTGGGACTACGAGGAGGGAGCTGGCAAAAAGTGCCGGCTCTTTTAGATTTTTACAGTATGCATCTTTTAATTTATTTGTTTTGAAAATCACAAAGGCAGATGTTTTCTGGAATTATGGAGCAACCTTTATGCGGGTTGCATCTGCATTGGTAGTGCTTCCACTTATACTCAGAATGTTGTCTCAGGAGGATGTCGGACTATGGAGTGTGATGATTGGACTTAACTCAATGATCTATCTTCTCGATTTCGGGTTTTTCAAGACATTTTCCAGGGCTGTTACATATGTTTTTTCCGGAGCACAATCTTTGGAAAAAGAGGGATTCTCTCCGGTTGAGGATGGAACACCCATTTCATACGATCTTCTTAAGGGGCTGATAAAAGCGATGAGCCATTTCTATGGATTTGTATCTCTTCTTCTCTTAATCCTGCTCTTTACCGGAGGTGTGTGGTATATTGACACTCTGTTGGAAAATTTCTCGGGGGATGTATCATCTGCAAGAGTTGCCTGGTATAGCTATGGTATACTGCTCTGTTATCAGTTTTTTACATACTATTATGACGCTGCACTGGTTGGCAGAGGTATGATTAAGAGATCCAGGCAGATTATTGTCTTTTCTCAAACACTTCATATTATAATCTCATCTGTTTTGCTGATTAGTGGATTGGGAATTATATCAATGGTTATCGGTCAAAGTGCAGCAACCATTGTTAACAGAACTCTTGCTAGAAGGGCTTTTTATGACAGAGAGACCAAAAGAGGGCTTGCTACAGGCAAGAGCAATGATTGGTTTGGAATAATAAAGAGACTCTTTAATACGGCATATAAAAGCGGACTGGCAAGCATGAGCTGGGTCTTTACAAACAGAATGCTCTCAGTTATTGGTGCTCTGTATATTCCTTTGACATTAATGGCCTCTTATGGAATAACAAAGCAGATTACGGATATCACTATAACACTCTCTCTGGCTTGGTTTGCTACATATTACCCTAAGTTAACAGGAGAGCAGATAAGAAAAGGAGTTGCAGAGGTAAAAAGGATATATATAAAGGCACATATTATTGCATTGCTTATATTTTTTGCAGCAACGCTTTTTCTCTTTTTTGCCGGGACAACCGCTCTTAGTTATATAGGCAGCTCTACAACTCTACTCCCTTCTGCTCTGATTATTCTGTTATTTGGGGCATCTATGCTGGAGGCAATTACCGAGATCTCTACATCGGTATTACTTAGCAGAAATGAGGTGCCTCATTATAAGGCACAGTCTGTAACAGCAGTGGTAGCCGTTATTCTTCTGTTTGCTGCCCTAAGATACACCCAACTTGGAGTCACTGCATTGATTATTGTTCCATTAGCCGCTCAATTGGTATATCAGCACTGGCGGTGGACAACAAAATTGTGGAGAGAGTTGCAGATAAAGCCCTCTGATTACTCAAAAGGGCTTAAATCCATCTTAACAGATACAGCTAATATTTGCCATACTTTTAAATGGCATAGAATCCGTTAATAAAACCATTCCAGTTTTTAATTACAACTATAAGGATAATAATAAAGAAGATAGCAGCTGCCCATCTTAATACTTTGTTCGACTCTTTTTTCATAAGAAGATTTTTTAAAGTTTATCAAATCTAAAAAATAAGTTTTTCCAGATGTAGACATTTTTAAAAAACTCTATCTATGAGGAGTATAATTATCTTTTATGAGCAATTATCTTTACTTTTAAAATCGGAAATAAAAGAAAGAATTATTTACTCTCTACTGCCTTTTTAAGAACTGCTTCTACATTTTTTGAAACAGCAATTGCAGTTACCGTAGCTCCGCTGTAACTATCTGCTTCTGCTCTCTTCTTAAGGGCATCAGCCGGTTTAAGTCCGTTCCAGTTATCAAAGAACTTTAATCTTTCAAGTCTTGATACATATGACGCAGTTTCCCAATGACTTAAAATGGCAACCTTTTTTATAACCCTCTCTTTATCTAAAACAATAATAACCGGAGTGGTATTGTGATAACCCTGAATATCCCCTGAGTAGGGCTTGCTTGACAATGTGTATCCTATCAATTTTTTGTCAGAATCTATAATCCTGAACCAAACGTCGTTAGTCTTTTCTACAGCAGTAGCATTTGGATAAACTGTTTTTATGACCTCAAGCCCTGAGATCTCTTTGAGAACAGGAACCTCTTTGGATCTCCCCTGTGAGTGCAGGGATGAGGTAATTAATATCATCACTATAAAATAGAGGGCTTGAAGTTTTAGATCTTTTCTCATCATATTTTTTCTTTAAAAAAGAGAGCTGTCTTATAGGACAGCTCTCAGAATTTAGTAAATCTGTATTGGCCTATTTGTACTCTTTAATTGCTGCCTGAGCTGCTGCCAGACGTGCAATCGGTACCCTGAATGGTGAACAAGATACATAGTTCATGCCAATCTTGTGACAGAACTCAACAGATTCAGGATCTCCTCCATGTTCTCCGCAGATTCCTATCTTAAGTTTTGCATTAGTATTGCGCCCACCTTTGATACCCATCTCTACAAGTTTTCCGACAGATGACTGATCCAGAGTCTGGAACGGATCTGCAGGAAGAATCTTCTTCACAAGATAGTCGTTCATAAAAGCTCCTATATCGTCACGTGAAAAACCAAATGTCATTTGTGTGAGGTCATTTGTTCCGAAAGAGAAGAATTGTGCCGTTTTGGCCATCTCATCTGCAAGCATTGCTGCTCTTGGAATCTCAATCATTGTACCATACAGGTATGAGATTTTAACCCCAAACTCTTTCTCAACTTCGCTATGAGCTTTGTCACAAATAGCTTTTTGATCGTCAAGTTCTCTAACAGAAACTGTTACAGGTATCATTATCTCCGGTTGCGGTTCTAATCCCTCTTTAATCAACTCTGCTGTTGCTTCAAAGATTGCTCTAAACTGTGTTTCGCTAATTTCGGGATATGTTATTCCAAGACGTACTCCACGGTGACCCATCATAGGGTTAACCTCGTGAAGAGTCTCTCCTCTCTTCTTAACATCTTCGATAGATATTCCAAGCTCTGCAGCAAGTTCTGCCATCTTCTCTGTTGTTTGCGGAACAAACTCGTGGAGAGGCGGGTCAAGCAGACGGAAAGTAACAGGTTTACCGTTCATCACCTTCATAGTGCCTTTTACTGCCTCTTTAATATATGGCTCAAGTTCGTTAAGAGCACTCTTTCTCTCCTCAACACTCTTTGAGAGAATCATTTTACGAAGTTTAGAAAGCGGTTGCTCCGAATTTACACCGTAGAACATATGCTCAATACGGAAAAGACCGATACCTTCTGCGCCAAAGTTAATAGCATTTTGTGCATCTTCCGGTGTATCTGCATTTGTGCGTACTCCAAGCACTCTATATTTATCAACTATGGTCATGTACTCAACAAATCTTGGATTCTCCGATGCATCCATTGTTTCGATAGCACTGTCATATACAAATCCCTTACTTCCGTTGAGACTGAATACATCACCCTCTTTGTAAGTTTTTCCTTTAATTGTAACAGTTTTATCTTTAAGATTGAGGTGAATTGCGTCACAACCTACAATACAGCATTTACCCCATCCACGTGCCACAAGTGCAGCGTGTGAAGTCATTCCGCCACGTGCTGTAAGAAGACCATCTGCTGCGCGCATTCCCTCTACATCCTCCGGATTGGTCTCTTCGCGAACCAGGATAACTTTTTTCCCTTTTGAGTTCCACTCAACTGCATCCTCTGCTGTAAAAACTATTTGACCTACCGAGCCGCCGGGACCTGCAGGCAGACCTTTTGCTATAACTGTAGCAGCATTCTCAGATTTTGGATCAAGAATTGGATGGAGAAGTTCGTCAAGCTGAACCGGAATAACTCTCATTACTGCAGTTTTCTCGTCGATCAGACCCTCCTGAAGCATATCCATAGCCATGTTTAGTGCAGCCAGACCAGTTCTCTTACCTACACGGCACTGAAGCATCCATAGCTTGCCGTCCTGAATAGTGAACTCTATGTCCTGCATATCGCGGAAGTGTTTCTCCAGGTTTTTCTGGATTGCGTCCAGCTCCTTATAAACTACAGGCATACCTGTCTCAAGAGATTGCAGGTGCTTGTTCTGGTCGTTCTTTGTTGACTCGTTTAGCGGATTTGGTGTGCGAATACCTGCAACCACATCTTCTCCCTGTGCATTTACAAGCCACTCACCGTAGAATTTTCCTTCGCCGGTTGCAGGATTCCTTGAGAAAGCAACACCGGTAGCTGAGTTGTCACCCATATTACCGAATACCATTGCCTGAACAGTAACTGCTGTTCCCCATTCGTCAGGAATTCCCTCAATTCTTCTGTAAGATATTGCTCTTTTTCCGTTCCATGATTTAAAAACGGCTGCAACACCACCCCATAGTTGCTCCATGGCATTGTCAGGGAAAGGTTTACCTAAAACATCCTTAACACGGGCTTTAAATGCGTCGCATATCTCCATAAGATCTTCTGCACTAAGATCTGTATCATTTTTGTAGCCTTTTTTATCCTTTACATCGTGAAGCATTTTGTCTAAATGAACACGTATCCCTTGACCCTCTTCCGGATCAACTCCCTCTGACTTCTCCATCACAACATCTGAGTACATCATTATCAGGCGGCGATATGCGTCATAAACAAATCTTGGATTTCCTGTTTTCTTAATAAGGCCCGGGATAGTATCCGAACATAGTCCAATATTAAGAACAGTCTCCATCATTCCCGGCATTGAGCTTCTGGAGCCTGAGCGGCAAGAGAGCAGAAGTGGGTTCTCTTTATCTCCAAATTTCATATCCATTACAGATGAAACCTTCAAAAGTGACTCTTCAACCTCTTTTTTTAATGCATCAGGAAGTTGCATCTTGTGTTTATAAAACTCTGTACATGTCTCTGTTGTTATGGTGAAACCCGCAGGAACAGGGATTCCCAGAGCACACATCTCTGCAAGGTTGGCACCTTTTCCGCCCAGTAGATTCTTCATTGAGCCGTCTCCGTCGGCAGACTTGCCTCCAAAGAAATAAACTCTTTTAATTTCTGACATAAAAATATTAGTTTTCGGT
>JAUYTB010000318.1 GCA_030695305.1 Bacteroidales bacterium | reverse complement strand
AAATAGGATACATTTATTTTTATGATGAAACGAATAAGCAATTCATTTTAAACACATGGTCAAAAGATGTAATGCAAGAGTGCAAAGTGATGGACCCTCAAACCATATATGATTTAGACAAAACTGGTTGTTGGGGTGAGGCCGTAAGACAACGAAAGCCGATAATTATCAATGATTATCAAGCATATAACCATTTTAAAAAAGGGACACCGGAGGGGCATGTAAATCTTGATAAATTCCTGACCATTCCTGTTTTTTCTGATAACAGAATTGTTGCTGTTGCCGGTGTTGCTAACAAAGAGAACGATTATGACAGTAGCGATGTGAGACAGCTATCTCTGTTAATGGATAGTGTTTGGAAAATTTCAGAAAGAATTTCATTAATTAAAGATTTGACAATTGCCAAAGAAAAAGCCGAAGAGTCCGACCGCCTTAAATCTGCTTTTCTTGCCAATATGAGCCATGAGATACGTACTCCAATGAATGGCATCTTAGGGTTTGCCGAATTACTTAAAGAGCCGGGATTAAGTGGAGAAGAGCATCAGGATTACATACGCATTATCGAAAAAAGTGGAGCATATATGCTCAGTATAATTAATGATATTGTTGATATATCCAAAATTGAAGCAGGTTTAATGAAGACCGTAATTAAGGAATCTAACGTTAATGAGCAGATAGAGTATACCTACAATTTTTTCAAACCAGAGGTAGAGGCCAAAGGGATTGAGCTCATTTGTAAGAACTCATTGCCGGCAAAAGAGGCTATCATTAAAACAGACCGGGAAAAAGTTCAGGCCATCCTTACAAACCTTGTAAAAAATGCCATTAAATATACAAACGATGGCACTATTGAATTTGGTTATTGTAAAAAGGACGATTATCTGGAATTTTACGTAAAAGATACTGGAATAGGGATTGCAAAAGGTAGGCAGGAGGCCATTTTTGAACGTTTTATTCAAGCCGAGATCGAAGATATAAGGACACGACAGGGATCTGGATTAGGTTTGGCTATCTCAAAATCATACATAGAGATGTTGGGTGGAAAAATTTGGTTAAAGAGTGAGGAAGGTAATGGATCAACATTTTATTTTACCCTCCCTTACAACTCTAATTAACTGCTGTTTCAATAACACTAAAAATCTTAAAACAAAAGATGAAAAAAAAGATTCTTAGAGCTGTGCTCTATTTTGCAGGTGCATTATTAATTGTTATTATTTTGATTACTATTGCACTTTGGGTTAAAAGCCCGGGAGTTACAAAGAGTATAATCGATTCCGAAGGCAACCCTGTGGAGGGGAGCATCTCTATGATAGAGAAAGTGACGCTAGGCGGACAGGAGCAGCACATAATTGTTAGGGGAGTTGACACAACCAAACCGGTTATGTTGTTCTTGCATGGTGGTCCGGGAAGTCCGGAGGTTGCCTTTATTAAGCATTTTAACTCCCACATAGAAAAAGAGTATGTGATGGTTTACTGGGAACAAAGAGGAGCAGGAAAGTCATTCTCAAAAAGTATCCCCCCGCTGAGTATGAACCTTGAACAGATGATTTCAGACACACGCGAGCTAAGCGAGTATCTTCTAAGTCGGTTTAATCGTGAGAAAATATTCTTGATGGGGCACTCATGGGGATCGTTACTTGGTATACTAACCGCAAACCAAAACCCTGAGCTCTACCATGCATACTTTGGTATCGGGCAGGTGTGCGATCAGTTTAAAGGCGAGGAGATTTCCTACAGATGGGCTTTAGATCAAGCGATTGAACGCAACGACACCAAAGCGATAAAAACTTTTGAAAAACTAAAATTCCCCGATACCACAGCAAATGTTGATCAATGGCTGGAGTATTTAATGATGCAAAGAAGGTTTGTAAATCGCTATGGAGGTGGCACAACCAGAGAGATAACCGGTATGTGGCCGTTGGTAAAAATAGTTTTAGATTCCGGAATATATACATTAGATGAAAAGTTTAATTTTATGAATGCCAGCATTTTTTCTTTGAAAACTATGTGGCTTGATGTAATTAATACCAATCTGTTCAATGAAATTGACAGTATGAGGGTACCCGTTTACATATTTCATGGAATCTACGATAAAACAACCCCTTACAGTTTGGCAAAAGAGTTTTTCCAACAGATTAAGGCTCCTCAAAAAGAGTTCTTCTCATTTGATAACTCGGCCCATAGCCCTATAATGGAGGAGCCCCAAAAATTCAACTCTATACTTCTAGACCTAACTAACAAATTTTAATTAAGAAATTGACTCTTCTCAAAGATATTTCCTAAATTAGATTGATATTAATTTTTAATTTTTTAAGCTATGGGCACTTTAGGTCAAGAATCCATTAATGAGGATAATAGTAAAGATGGGGTAGTATTATACGCCAACATTCCCAATGCAAAAATTGCATATAAAACTTTTGGCTCCGGAGAGCCATTGATTATGTGCATTGGATACTCTACAAACATGGATTTGTGGAGCACTAAAGTGATTGAAGTATTACAGACTAAGTACAGAGTCATTGTTTTTGATTATCGAGGGATGGGGTTGAGCACCAATTCCGATTCCACAATCTCTATCAGCTCTCTTGCCAATGATATTAACGCATTGCTTTACGAATTGTCTATCGACAAAGCACATGTTCTTGGCTGGTCCATGGGAGGTTATGTTGCTCAGATATTTGCAGTTAATTATCCGGAAAAAGTGAGAAAACTTATTCTCTATGCAACCAACTGCGGCGATACTCTTGTTGTCAATCCCTCTCAGGAAATTATTGACATTCTCGAAAATCCAGCAGCTACACCTATGGAGCGCCTTGGTTTACTTTTTCCGGACGAATGGCTGGCAACACACCCCGAACCCTGGATTTTTTTGCCAAATGCCACAGAACCCTATAATTTTGAAACCATAGGAATGCAATATCTTGCCATACAAGAGTGGCTGACACCGGGTGGAGGTTCAGCCGGTCACTTGAACACTCTTAAGATGCCTGTATTGGTAATCTGCGGAGATAATGACAAGGTTGTACCTAGTCAGAATTCATCTGATTTGTCCGGGCTAATCAAAACATCTACAATAATTAAAGTACATGACTCCGGCCATGGTTTGATGTATCAGCTGCCGGAAACTTTTGCAAATTATCTGTTGACTTTTCTGGAACAGTAAGATTCTGGAAGTTCTCTGATTAATTAATATTCTAATCACTGATATGAAAAACTATTCTTGATGTAAGAAATTCATCTGACACATTACAAATTTCTCTGGGTAGGGATAAGAGCATATCCGTTAATCGCGAGAAAACCAAAGATCTAACATCAAGACGTTTCATTGGCAACAGGAAAGAAGAGGTGAGAAATTGGAAAACGATTATAAGAAATAATAAAGGACAAAAAATTAATATGGTTGTATATGAACAAGTTCCTGTTTCAACAAATTCTGAAATAGAGGTTATTGTTCAAAAAATTTCAAGTGCAAAACATAACCCAGAGAATGGTGAAATAAAATGGGAGTTTACACTTGAACCGGCACAAACAAAGGAATTTGAAATTCAATACACTGTTAGATTCCCAAGAAATAGAAATCTAATAGTAGAATAAAAATTACACACAACAAAGGATTGCAAAAACTCCTTCACTTTGGTGCTCTGTTGAGCTTTAATGACATTGATACAATACAAGGATTCTCGATTTCGGTTGAATTAACAAGCTTTGAAGAGACGAGGGTTACTTCGATTTTTGTACTTCTGTTACAAGAGAGCAGCTGCAACCACAATATTGTCATCGCTACAACGTATTATATAACTTTAGACATCATGGTTTTTTGTTCTGATTTAATTTGTATTTGAAGAGCTTTATTATTGAATTATTACTTTCTGTGCCTAATAAATATTACTATTATGAAAAGATTAACCCTTTTATTGCCAGTACTATTGCTCAGTCTGTTTTCTTCTTGTCAAAAAGAGGATCTACTATGGAGTGGGATTAATCCTTTTGACAATGGGGGAAAAGAGCGGAATATGATAGTTGTTATTAGCGACATCCATTTAGGTGCCGATTTATCCTATGCCGAGTGCAATAAAAACCTTAAATCGCTTGAGCTGTTTCTAACAAAAGTAAAAACAGCCAACAATGTAAAGGAGCTAGTCATTGCCGGAGATATGCTTGATGAGTGGTTTGCACCAGCTCCAGTAGATATTTATGAGGGTAAAGATCAGGTAGATTTTGTTAAAAGCATTGCAATGGCTAACAAAGGGGTAATAGATGCTTTTAACAGCATAATTCAAGAGAAGAAAATTATAGTCACATATATCCCCGGTAATCATGATTTAACAATAACTGCGGAGAGCATAGAGAGTATACTTCCTGGAATAAATCAGGCTAGAGATTTTGAGCAGGGTTTAGGTTCATACTCCCCGGCCGGCAACCCAAAAATTATTATTGAACACGCACATCGTTACAATTTCTTCTGCGCACCCGATCCAATCTCAAATCAGGATATTGCTCCCGGTACCATTACTCCTCCGGGATATTTTTTCACAAGAATAGGAGTTCATAGCTTCGTGAACAACTTTCCACCGGCCGGAGATACAGTACCTGCTGTTACTCCAAATGCTACAGGAAATACAAGTCAGAATATGCTCTTCATATATTGGAATGTATGGAGCCGAACCTTGAGCAAATATACGATACCAAACAAATTTGACGAGAAAATAATCGTTACAAATATGGATGGATTCACAGGAGCATACTCAGTTAATGATATTTTGCCATATCAGAATACCCCCGGAGGAATTATAGATGTAAATCTTTATAAAGGGATTCAGGATACTTGGGACCAAAGACAGATTCTCAACAAAGTTGCTGTGAATATTCCGGTTAGTCAGGCAATTGCAAATGCTGCCAAATCAAGTGAATCTGACATTCAAGCTCAAAATCAATATTTTCTGAATCCAAACTCAGATAAAAGAGTTGTAATTTTTGGTCACACTCACGAACCAAAAATCATATCATCCAATAACCATAATGGACAAAAGTCAATCTACGCAAATACCGGAACCTGGATTGACCATAATAGCGTAGCTAAAACAATTATGAGCTTTGTGGTTATTACACCGCAAAATGAGAAGGCTACAACACTCACATACGTTAAGCTATATAATTTTGAAAATGAAATTGTAACTCTTATGACAGAAGACTCTTTACGCTATTAGAGTGCATAACACTAGAATCAAATAACCTCTAGAGTTGTCGAAACCGGACAACTTTTTTACGATTTGCAAAAATCTGTAATGTGTGAACTGAGAAAGATCTGTAAACTTGACATAAAAGCACTATTTTTGACTAATCAATAAACTTATAAATATGAGTGACTCGTTTTTACATAACAGAATTTCAGACAATAGTAGGGCCGGAATTATTTTTCCTATTTCTGTAACAATTGACCAAATGGAAAGGTTGCTACTTGTAAATTTTGAAAAGGATCCGGATTCAATCTATATGGGATTTGAACCTCAGGTGTTTAACGACAATATTAACGGGAAAGGTCATTTAGTAATTGGTTGGAGGAGAGATAAAAAAATTGATGTTTATCACGAGTTCTCTTTGACTCTCGATTCATCTAAATACACTATTGCAGGAGCAGGATTAAATAAGATGATTCCCGTAAAAATGGATAAAGCATTTTATGAAGTGAGCGATTGTGGTGTGCAAGCTCATTATAAGTTTAGAGATATTTTAGGAAGGGATATTGAGATTGCAATCAGTGAAAAAAATCCGAAAAAAAGAGAGCCATTCGGACTTTTAGCTCCAATGGGAGATGCAGCAACCTATCCAACATCATTCCCCTTGGTAATTCTACATGATTTCTATTTCGTTAGAAAAAAACATACAAATACCTTAATATCAATTAACAACAAATCTCATAAATTGGATGATCTACCATTACCTATAGATTTTCAAAAAATGACCTTTGCCAGATACAGTCCTAAGCCATTGATAGCTAATGTAAATCCCGCCTATGATGGAGAGTTGGAAACTTTAGAGTTTGAATTGGGGCAGCGAACATGTGAAATAGGGGACAATATCTATGAAATTGAATGGAGCAACGGCACACCATCAATTAAATCTATGAGTGTAAAAAATAGTATTCATTTGCTTACTTTAGATTTTTCACCCTCATTCCCGTGCTTGAATGCAATAAGTGCTAATACTAATTTAAAAGGCAGTTTTAGAATTTCAGGACATGAATCTGTAGGATTTGTATCGGGAGAATATCATATTCAATCAAAAGACAAATCAATGGCTATAAGATTAATTCCATCAAATGGTTGGCAACCAAAAACGAATAAATTTTCTACTTGTTTTTTATTTTCTGTTGCAAAAGTTTTTAAAAAATGGCCTACCACCTACAGGTGGGATGCAGAGCTGAACAATAATTTGCATGGAGGGTGGTATATGCAGTCAAAATGGATTAGAACAGGAAAAATCTTGAAATATTGAATCGGTATAGTATAATATGATCACCGGGAGATGTGACTAAGCGGGCTTGCAATCTTGCTCTTATAAAGAAAAGAGATAATAAATTGTACCTATGACAGCAAAAAGCTTTAACTTTATAAACGCGAGATAGCCAATTAACTTAAAAATATAAAATGATGAATTACACCATTAAGATCTGCACAAATTTTGTGACTATTTTTCTAATCCTATTCTCAACTATCATAAGTAGCTCCTGCTCAAAAAAGAGTGATAAAGTATCAGAGCCGGGACAAAGTTTGGGCATTGTCTCTATTCCAAATCTTCGAGACATTGGAGGTTATAAAACTACAAATGGAGAGACAGTTGCAAGAGGATTGGTTTATCGTTCAAATCAACTCAACAACATTAGTGAAGCAGATATGCTTCTGCTTGCAAAACTAAATCTTAAGAGTGACTTTGATTTACGTACTGCCACAGAGCGAAATGCCAAACCCGATGAGTTGCCTATAGGTGTAAACAATGTTTGGCTGGATGTGATGGCAGATTATCCCTCCGGGGGGCCGGCAAATCTCAATACCCTCTTATCTGATCCTCTTAAAGCGAATATAGAGCTTGGCGATGGCAAAGTTGAGGCTATGTTTACAGAAGCTTATCGTCAGTTTATTACTTTACCAAGTGCTCAAACTGCGTTTAAGATTCTTTTTCTCGCACTTGGAGATAAGAGTCAGCTACCTGCACTCTTTCATTGCACAACCGGCAAGGATAGAACCGGATGGGCAACCGCAGCCCTTTTGACCCTCTTTGGCGTTCCAAAGGAGGTAGTTATGGAGGATTACTTGCGCAGCAATGAATACATTCTTCCAATGAACCAAGATTTAATCCAGCAATTTGTTGCTGCTGGCGGACACCCCTCTATCCCCACAGCTATCCTTGGTGTTAAGGAGGAGTACCTTAACGCTGCATTTGACCAGATGGAGACTACTTACGGAACAATTGAAAACTATTTTTCAGAAGGCTTAGGTATAACTGTTGCTCAGCAGACTGCCTTGCGAAATTTATACCTTACTAACTAACAACTTTATTATATAATAGAAAAAGAGCGGATTCCGAAAAGCTTCACGAGTAGGAAAAATTTAAAACAACAGTGATGAAAATTATTTTTAGATTAATGACCCTTCTTTTGATGGTTTCGATGCTGAGTCTGCTCTCCTCTTGCAAAAAGAGAGATATAGTGTGGGAGGGGATCAATCCGTTTAGCAATGGTGGAGAAGAGCGGAATATGATTGTAGTTATTAGCGACATTCATCTCGGAGCAGATCTTGCTTACGCCGAGTGTAATAAAAATCTGGGAGCACTTGAAGAGTTTCTTCTTAGGTTAAAAGAGTCTCCAAATGTCAAAGAGCTTGTTATTGGTGGAGATTTGCTTGACCAATGGTTTGTCCCTGGCCCATTAGATACCTATCAAGGTAAGGATCAGGCAGATTTTATACAACGCATTGCGGCAACCAACAAAGGTGTTTTTGATGCTTTAAATGCAATAATTAAGGAGAAGAAAATATTAGTAACCTATGTGCCAGGCAACCACGATTTAACAGTTGTGTCCGAAAATGTGGATTTAGTTCTTCCCGGCATAAACCAGAAACGTGATCCTGAGCTTGGCTTAGGGACTTACTCTCCGGCCGGCTATCCACAAATTGCAATTGAGCATGGGCACCGCTACAATTTCTTTTGTTCACCTGACCCATTTTCAAACCAGGATATTGCCCCCGGTTCCATATTGCCTCCGGGCTACTTTTTTACCCGTCTGGCAGCACTGTATGTCTCGCAAAAATATCCGCCTGCAGGCGATGTTGTCCCGGTTGTTACCGCGAATACTTCTGGAGATGAAAGCCAGGATTTGCTTTTTGAATATTGGAAACTTTGGAAATGGGCAGTAGAGCTCTTTACGATTGAAAATAAATTTGATGAAAAAATTATTCTGACAAATATAGATGGATTAACAGGATCATACTCTATAAACGATATATTACCCTTTCAAACTACTGCAGGAGGATTTATAGACGTTAATCTCTATAAAGGAATTCAGGATACATGGGATCAAAGACAGATTCACAACCATGTGCCGGTTAATATTCCTGTTAGAGATGCTATTTTAAATGCTTCCAGTTCAATAGAAACAGATGACCAAGCAAAGATTCAATATTTTTTGAACCCTGATTCCGATATAAGAGTAGTTGTTTTTGGCCATTCTCACGACCCTAATATCACTGTTTCTCAAGATAATAACGGGCTAAAGAGTATCTACGCAAATTCAGGAACCTGGATAGACCACAATCCAAAGAAAACAACTGCAAATTTTGTAGTCATAACACCGCAGAGAGATGATCCATCTTCTCAAACCTACGTTAAGCTTTACAATTTTGAGAATCAAGTTGTCACTTTAATGGCAGTAGACTCGTTACGATTTTAATCCTAAATATGGAATTCAAAATAAGAGAGGGCAAACCGGAAGATATAGATTTAATCTTCAATTTTATCTGTGAACTTGCCAGTTATGAGAGGCTCAGAGATGATGTAACGGCAACTCCGGAGTTACTAAATGAGTCGCTTTTTGTAAAAAAACAGGCAGAGGTTTTGATCGCCGAAGAGAGTGGAGTAGCTGTAGGGTTCGCCCTCTTCTTCCACAATTTCTCAACCTTCAAGGGCAGGGCTTGTCTCTACCTCGAAGATATCTTTATCAAACCCGAATTTCGTGGCAAGGGTTATGGAAAGCTGATGCTAAAGGAGTTGGCAAAAATTGCCGTAAAAAGAGATTGTGACAGATTTGACTGGAGCGTACTCGATTGGAACGAACCATCCATAAAATTCTATAAGTCACTTGGAGCATTCCCAATGGATGAGTGGACAGTTTACCGGCTTACCGGAGAGCCGCTCAAAAAGCTGGCAGAGTTGTAAGAGTACTGATTTTTGCCTGAGTCAGATTGACTCGGGCAAAATTCAGCCATTCAAGATCTTCAACTGGAAGATTGAGGTCTCTCCTCTTTTCCCTTCAACAAATAGAGACGGATCGTAAGACGTATAGAGATCAATCTCATCACCTGCAAGAGACTCGTTATTAAAGTTGATCCACATCTCTTTTACACTCATATTAAAACCAACTTCCGGTTTAATGGCATCCATTGCCCACTCAACATAGCGGGCGTTATTTGTGTGTTTATTTATATCAATATCCGAAATTGTTACGACCCTCTTAGATGTTAACAACAAATCGCCCGGAGAGTAGAGTCTCGCAGCCGGCTCTTTGATTGCATCAATATTTTGTGAATCTGTTAAATCTGATCTCAAAATTGACTCAATTCTCTGCACTCGTCTGGTCTCATAATTAATAACAAGCCATGACGAGGTTGCAAGAATAATTTCATTCCCGGATTTGTCAGATACTCTAAAATCCCTGAAGCCAAAAAGTCTGTCGGCACCTTTATGCCAGGTCTCCATCTCCAGTACCTCTCTCCACTCCGGCATTCTCAAAAACTTAACGTGAACTCTCGAAAGAACCCATACATTGCCGTTTTTGATAAGATCGTCAAATCCAAAACCCAGACGAATGGCATCGGCACCTGCCATCTCCTGGGCGTGGTTCATAAATACAAAGGGCTTAAGATTACCCTTATGGTCGGTCTCATAACTTTTAACCGTGATCTGCTCTTTATAACTATTCATTTTATTAAAATATTCTCTTCTATACCAACAGTATTGCAGTGCAAAGTTAAGAGATGAGCTGTAAAACCAAAGATAAATTAGATAAAACATATTGAATGTACTATCTTTGTATCCCTGTATTACAATCCATATTATTTTTTTTTATGAGTACCAAATATGTATTTGTTTTGGGAGGAGTGACCTCTTCCCTGGGAAAGGGCATTATTTCTGCTTCACTAGCTAAATTGCTTCAGGCCAGAGGACTATCTGTGACAATTCAGAAGTTTGATCCCTATATAAATGTAGATCCGGGCACACTTAATCCATACGAACATGGTGAGTGTTATGTGACAGAAGATGGAGCCGAGACCGATCTTGATCTTGGTCACTATGAGAGGTTTCTCAATGTCCATACCAGCAAAGCAAATAACGTTACAACCGGAAGAATCTACAGAAGTGTGATTGATAAGGAGAGAGAGGGAGCATATCTTGGTAAAACTGTTCAGGTTGTGCCTCATATTACAGATGAGATCAAAAGAAGAATGCTGCTTTTGGGAAAAGGTGGTAAATATGATGTTATAATTACCGAACTTGGCGGAACAGTCGGAGATATTGAGTCCCTCCCTTTTGTAGAGGCAGTACGTCAGCTGCAGTGGGAGCTTCCCGATGAGGATTGCCTTGTTATTCATCTTACCCTTATTCCTTACCTTAGTGCTGCAAAGGAGCTTAAAACAAAGCCAACTCAGCACTCTGTAAGAATGCTTCAACAAAATGGTGTTCATGCAGATGTCTTGGTATGCAGGACTGAGCATCCAATATCAGCAGATATCAGAAGAAAAATTGCTCTGTTTTGTAATGTAAGACCAAACGCAGTAATAGAGTCCATAGATGCAAAGAGCATTTATGAGGTTCCCCTTTTAATGGTTAAAGAGAAGCTTGATGAGCTTGCTCTTAGAAAATTTCAGCTGCTTGATGCACTCAAAAGTGTACCGGATCTAACGAGATGGACATCATTTCTTGACAGATTGTTCAATCCACGTGAAGAGGTTAATATTGCACTGGTTGGGAAATACGTAGAGCTTCAGGATGCATATAAGTCTATACTTGAGTCTTTTATCCATGCCGGAGCAGAGAATGAGTGTAAGGTGAATGTGCACTCGATACATAGTGAGCATATTACAGATAAAAATGTTGCCGACCATCTATCCGGAATGGATGGCGTCCTGGTTGCTCCGGGATTTGGGGAGAGAGGTATTGAGGGGAAGATTACTGCTATCAGGTATGTAAGAGAGAACAAAATTCCATTCCTGGGAATTTGTCTTGGCATGCAAATGGCAGTAATAGAGTATGCCAGAAATGTTTTACATATGGAGGATGCTATGACTACCGAGATTAAATCTAATGCCAAGAATCCGGTTATAGATCTTATGGAGGACCAAAAATCCCTGACAACCAAGGGAGGAACCATGAGGTTAGGGGCTTATGTATGCAAAATTGATGCGGGATCTCTTGCAAGCAGAGTTTATGGTAAGAGTGAGATTTCGGAGAGACACAGACATCGCTATGAGATGAATAATATATATGTAGATATGTTTGCACAAGCAGGACTTACACCAAGCGGAAAGAACCCGGAGACAGGTTTGGTAGAGATTGTTGAGATTCCTGACCATCCTTTTTTTATTGGAGTTCAGTTTCATCCGGAGTTGAAAAGTACTCCTGAGCAGCCTCATCCGCTTTTTGTAGCACTAGTAAATGCGGCAATCAGGCGTAAAAAGGGAGAGTAAAAATGAAATCTTCGGCTCTTATGATGATGGCACTTATTATAATGTTTTCCGGCATTATACAATCGGATGCACAAACACCTAAAGCCAAAAACTATTCACTAAAAGTTCTTGAAGTAATTAATCATGACACTAATGCCTATACACAGGGCCTCTTTTTTCATAAAGGGAGACTCTATGAGAGTTCCGGTCAGTATGGGAAATCATTTTTTCGCGAAGTAGATCTTAAAAGAGGCACAACCATCAGAAGTTTTAATCTTGCTCCAAAATATTTTGGTGAGGGGGCTGTAGTTTATAACGATCGTCTCTATCTTCTTACTTGGATGGAGAGAGAGGTTTTGGTGTATGATATAAACACATTCAAACAGCTTGGAACTCTTTTTAACCCCAGAGAGGGGTGGGGTGTTACTACCGACGGTAAACACCTTATTGTAAGTGATGGCTCATCGTATCTCTTTTTTCATGACCCGGAGACATTTCGGGAGATATCAAAAGTAGAAGTTAAGCTTAACGGCAAGAGTGTAGCTGAGCTAAATGAGCTGGAGTATATAAATGGAGATGTTTGGGCAAATATTTATGGAAGCGATAATATTGTGATAATAAACCCTGCGACAGGAGTCGTCAAGGCGACTGTTGACTGCCGTGGTTTGCTGCCCAGATCATTACGAACTCCAAATACAGATGTATTGAATGGAATTGCATTCAACCCGGTGGATAATTCAATCTATCTTACAGGAAAGTACTGGCCAAAGATGTACAGAGTTGAGCTTGTAGAGAAATAGTTGTTAGTTCTCGTTGAGCAACAGTTATTAGTCTCGTTGAGCAACAGTTATATGCCTCTTTCCGACAGGACCTTTCACCCTTTTAACAACAAATCCTGCATCTCGCAGAGCACTTTTTACTGCTCCTCTTGATGAGTAAGTTACGAGTATTGAACCCGGATTCATTACACTAAAGATTCCCTTGAAAATCTCGCTACTCCATAACTCCGGCTGAATATTTGGAGAGAATGCGTCAAAGTAAACTACATCCGGGTTAGTTGCGATATCCGGACTCTTTAGCTCTTTGATATCGGATCTTATCTTATTGAGATAAAAATTTGGCAAAATTTCGGAACAACATCCCCACGGAACTGCGTGTATTTTGTTAAAAAGTGAAAGATACTCATCTCCCGTAATGGTGATATAGTTTAGCATTCTTAGCTCCTCCTGAGTTACCGGGTAGAGTTCGATTGCTGTGTATAAAAACTGATATTGAGGATATTTAAGTGCTTCTATTATAGTAAGTAAACAGTTTAGTCCGGTACCTAACCCTGTTTCGAGAATAGAGATCTTACGATTTGAAGTAGAATTATCTCTCCCCTGGCTGCCGATAACTCTGTTTAATCCGTTATCAATAAAGATATGCCTGCTCTCTGCAAGAGCTCCGTTAATAGAGTGGTAACTCTCATTTAAGTCACTCAACATAATGGTGGATGAGCCATCTGCAGTAATAATTATCTCTCTTTTTTGAGTATTCACTTTATCTTGTGTAATGTTCCGTTTGCAAATGTAAATCTTTCTTTCATTTTTTTTATCTTTGCAGATTGGGTAACTGGTTTAGAACTAAAAATTATTATAAAATGACATTTATTACAGGTGTATTGAAGAGATTCTTCGGTACAAAGTCAGACAGAGATATTAAAGAGATACAACCATACGTGCAGAAGGCATTGCAGGCATATATACGTATAGATCAGCTTTCAAATGATGATTTAAGAGAGGAGAGCAATAAGCTAAGAAGAGTTGTTCAGGAGAGGATTGCTGCAGATGAAGAGAGAAAAAAATCTCTGAGAGCCAGACTGGATGATGTTATGATAGAGGTTAAGGAGAAGGAGGAGCTTGCGAAGGAGGTGGATAAGTTATCCAAGAGCATCGACGAAAAGATTGAAGAGGTTCTGTTGGAGATTCTTCCGGATGCTTTTTCAATTATGAAATCGACAGCTAGAAGGTTTAAAGAGAACACAACAGTCCGCGTAAAAGCAACACAATCAGACAGAGATCTGGCTGCAAAACACGATTTTGTAACCATAGAAGGTGATAATGCAATATGGCAGAACAGCTGGATGGCCGGAGGTAACAAGATTGTGTGGGACATGGTGCACTACGATGTGCAGCTTATCGGAGGGGTAGCCCTTCACCAGGGAAAGATAGCGGAGATGGGCACGGGTGAGGGTAAAACACTTGTTGCAACCCTTCCTGTTTTTCTAAATGCAATTGCAGGTAAAGGGGTTCACATAGTTACTGTTAATGACTACCTCTCCAAGCGTGACTCGGAGTGGATGGGTCCTCTCTACCAGTTTCACGGGCTAAAAGTAGATTGTATAGATAAGCATCAGCCCAACTCAGAGCAGAGAAAAGCAGCTTATAGAGCAGATATCACATTTGGTACAAATAATGAGTTTGGCTTCGATTACCTGAGAGACAATATGGCAATTAATCCGGAAGATCTGGTTCAGAAGAAGCATCACTTTGCTATTGTGGATGAGGTTGACTCTGTTTTGATTGATGATGCAAGAACTCCTTTGATAATCTCCGGACCTGTCCCAAAGGGAGATGAGCAGCAATTTAATGAATATAAGCCGATTGTTGAGCGACTTTACAGTGCGCAAAGATCTCTTGTAACTCAACTGCTTAATGAGGCAAAAAAGAGACTTTCAGAAGGTAACGAAGAGGAGGGGGGCAAACTACTCTTGAGAGCTCACAAAGGATTGCCAAGATATAATCCTCTTATTAAGTATCTAAGTGAGTCAGGGATGAAGCAGACTCTTCTTAAAACAGAGAATTTCTATATGCAGGACAATAATAAGCAGATGCATATTATTACTGACGATCTCTTTTTTGTTATTGATGAGAAGCAGCGATCTGTAGAGTTGACAGATAAAGGGCACGATTTAATTGGAAAGAATGTTAGCGACAGCGACTTCTTTATCTTACCCGATATCGGTTCCGAGATAGCTGAGATTGAGAAGAGAGAGATAATGGCTCAGGAGAAGCTGGCTGCAAAAGATTTGTTATTAGGTGAGTATGCAATCAAAAGCGAAAGAGTTCATACTGTAAATCAGTTGCTTAAGGCATACACTATGTTTGAAAAGGACGTAGAGTATGTAGTTATGGATAATAAAATCAAGATTGTAGATGAGCAGACCGGTCGTATCCTAGAGGGAAGGAGATACTCAGACGGCCTTCATCAGGCGATTGAGGCTAAGGAGTCAGTTAAGGTAGAGGCAGCCACACAGACATTTGCCACTATTACACTGCAGAACTATTTTCGTATGTATCATAAACTTGCCGGTATGACTGGTACAGCCGAAACAGAGGCTGGTGAGTTTTGGTCAATCTATAAACTAGATGTGGTTGTAATTCCCACAAACCGTCCTGTAGTTAGAAAAGATTTGGAAGACCTTATCTACAAAACAAAGAGAGAGAAGTACAACGCTGTAATTGACGAGATTGTCCAATTGACAAAGAAGGGGAGGCCGGTTTTGGTGGGTACAACATCGGTTGAGGTCTCGGAGTTGTTAAGCCGAATGCTCAAATTAAGGGGTATAAAACATAATGTTCTAAATGCTAAGCAGCATGCCAAGGAGGCAGAGATTGTTGCAGAGGCTGGTCAGGCCGGGTCGGTAACCATTGCTACAAACATGGCCGGTCGTGGTACAGACATAAAATTGGGCAGCGGAGTTAAGGAGGCGGGTGGTCTCGCAATTATCGGAACAGAGAGACATGACTCAAGACGTGTTGACAGACAGCTAAGAGGACGTGCAGGTCGTCAGGGTGATCCCGGATCTTCCAGCTTCTTTGTCTCTTTGGAAGACGATCTTATGAGACTTTTTGGATCTGAAAGAATTGCAGGACTTGTAGATAAGATGGGAATGAAGGAGGGTGAGGTGCTTCAGCACTCCATGCTCTCAAAGTCTATAGAACGAGCTCAGCGTAAAGTAGAGGAGAATAACTTTGGTATAAGAAAGAGACTACTGGAATATGACGATGTTATGAATTCTCAAAGAGAGGTTGTCTATACCAGAAGAAGAAACGCTCTTTATGGAGAGAGGATTGATGTTGATATTCAGAATATGATGACCGATCTCTGCGACTCAATAATATCCAACACTCACGGCTCTGTCCCATTTGAAGATTTCTCACTGGAGACAATTCGCCAGCTCTCTTTGGAGCCGGGAATGGATGAGTCATTCTACGATTCAGCTTCGGCAGATGAGGTTAGTGATAAGCTGTTAGAGACTATTGAGAGTGTTCACAAAAGGAGAGTAGATACTCTGGTAGGACATGCATGGCCAATTGTTAAGCAGATATATGAGACTCAGAGTGCTACTTACGATAATATTGCCATCCCTGTCAGTGACGGAGCAAAGGTTATGCAGATTGTTGTAAATTTAAAAAAATCGTATGAAAGTGAAGGGCGCGAGATAGCAAGATCTATGAATAAGAGTATAACCCTTATGATGATAGACGAGTATTGGAAGGAGCATCTTAGGGAGATGGACGATCTTAAACAATCTGTACAGAATGCAACATACGAGCAAAAAGATCCACTTCTTATCTATAAATTTGAGAGTTTCAAACTGTTCCAGACTATGCTGGATAAAGTAAATAAAGATGTTCTGGCATTTTTGCTAAAAGCACATATTCCACTGAGAGAGGCACAGAGAGATCCTGTTACACTCCGCCAGGAGCAGAGAAAAAAGACAGATCTTAGTAATATGAAGACATCAAGATCGGACTTGTTGACCTCTTCCGGAGAACCAAAGTCGCAGGCACCTGTCCATGTAGAGAAGAGGGTTGGAAGAAATGACACCTGCCCGTGCGGGAGCGGTAAGAAATATAAAAATTGCCACGGTGCAAATGAATAAAAAAATATGTTCGTATGTATGATCTTATAGTTATAGGCTCGGGACCGGGAGGATATGTTGCAGCAATCAGGGCATCCCAGCTTGGGATGAAAACTGCAGTTGTTGAGAAGTCAGAGTTAGGCGGAGTGTGTCTCAATTGGGGATGTATTCCTACAAAGGCCCTGTTAAAGAGTGCTCAGGCACTACATTATGCTCAAAATCATCTGGATTATGGCTTTATTATTGAGGGTGATATTAAACCAAATCTCAATAAGATAGTTGAGAGAAGCAGGGGTGTCGCTTCGGGAATGAGTCGTGGTATAGAGTATCTGTTTAAGAAGAACAGTGTGGATGTGATCTCCGGATATGGAAAGATAATTGGAGAGGGGAGAGTTGAGATTACCTCAGAGGATGGAGAGAAGAGCATATCAGAGGCAAAGAGTATAATAATTGCGACAGGTGCAAGAGCTCTATCTCTACCATTTGCGCCTGTGGATGGAGAAAAAATTATCTCTTATCGTCATGCGCTTGTACCGGATAAATTACCCAAAAGCATTGCCGTTATTGGTTCCGGAGCTATAGGTAGTGAGTTTGCATACTTCTACAGATCTATGGGTTGTGAGGTAACTTTAATTGAGTATCTACCCTCTATTGTTCCATTGGAGGACGATGATGTATCTGCCCAACTAAGCCGCTCTTTCCGTAAAATGGGGATGAAGGTTATGACCTCTGCCAGGGTAATGAGTGTTGATACCTCCGGAGAGGGTTGTGAGATAACTGTTGAGACTAAGAAAGGGGTAGAGAAAATTACCGCAGATATTGTTCTCTCGGCTGTTGGAGTTATACCTAATACAGAGAATATTGGACTTGAAGAGTGTGGTGTTGTGACTCAAAGAGGTAAGATAGTGGTTGATACTTTTTATGAAACTAATATAAAAGGGATCTATGCAATTGGAGATGTTATTGCAACTCCGGCGCTTGCTCATGTCGCCTCTGCAGAGGCAATTTGCTGTGTAGAGAAGATAGCAGGATTAGATGCCACTCCTCTGGATTACGATAATATTCCTGCATGTACCTATACAACTCCTGAGATTGCCTCTGTGGGACTTACAGAGAGAGCTCTTAAGGAGAGAGCTATTGAATATAAAACAGGGAAATTCCCTTTTACAGCAAGTGGTAAGGCCTCTGCTGCAGGAGAGAGGGACGGTTTTGTAAAACTTCTTATTGATTCAAAAAGCGATAAGATTTTGGGAGCTCACCTTGTAGGAGCAAACGTTACCGAGATGCTCTCCGGTATTGTTGTTGCGCGAAAAATGGGAGCAACTGCCAAAGATTTAATTCATTCAATTCATCCTCATCCAACTATGAGCGAAGCCATTATGGAGGCCGCTGCATCTTCTCACGGAGAGGTTATACACATTTAAAATTAAAGAATCATGTCTAAGAATGATGCCACAACCCAAGTAAATGAAGTTAACAGAATCTCTTCTGGTACTGAATTTCATGGAACAATAAACTCGCTTTCTGATATAAGAATAGACGGGCTTTACGAAGGAAAACTAACAACCACTGGCCGTCTTGTGATAGGCGAGAGTGCAAGATTCGTAGGGGAGGTTATTGCTAAAAGCTGTGATATTTGGGGAGATATGGATGGAAAGATTCTTGTTAAAGAGGGATTTGGTTTGAGGAAAAGCGGTGTAATCAAAGGGAGGATAGCGTGTCAGAAGATATTTATTGAGGAGGGGGGTGTCTTTAACGGGACTTGCAAGATGATAACCGAAGATGAGTTTGAAGAGAATCTGAAAACCCAGCAGAATACATAAAGAGTATAAAGAGAGGATAAAAAAACCCTGATACTATTTGAAAAGAGATTTCTCTTAAAATAGTATCAGGGTTTAATTTTTTTTGGTTAGTTTAAAATGAGTTACTCATAACGGCAACACAGGTATTTGCGTTTCCTATGTCAATTCCTACATAAACAACTTTCTCTTCGCTTCCTCCAGGTGTGAACGAGAAGCTATCACCCTCTGTCGTTTCCAGAGACGATTTAGAGTATAGAGCGTAACCTATTGACGCACACTTCTCCGGTGAGCTAAAGATTGAGATTGAGCAGAACTCTCCAAACTCTTCATTGAAAAGATCGATAAGGTCTTTATGGTGAGCTCCGCCACCTACAAGAACCATCTTAGGGCAGCTTTCAAAATCTTCGTCAGAGATGAATCTTCTTATGGTTGGAGAAATAACGTTGTTGTAGTACATAGTGATGGCAAGTTTCTTCTCCTCACCAAAATCTCTTCTTTTGCGATCTACAAACATGAACCCCTTTGCAAAAAGGTGATCTATCTGATGTTCTGTTCTAAGTTTAAGGTAGGTGTGCTTACTAAGCTCCTGAGAAAATACGTTTACAGGGTAACTGATACCGTGTGTACTGAAGAATGACCTTGTGGTAAGCCCGTCCGGAGTACTTACTGCACCTTCGCAGGTTCCGTACCCGAGACTGATAAGTATAAAGTTACCATCAACGGGTTGATCTCCTTTTCTTACAGCTATATCACAACCTACAAGCTCCGGAATTATATTTACTGAAGCTACATTAATAACTCTCTGCTCTGATGTGAGAGAGCCGTTATCGTCTGCTTTATAGTAAGTAATGATTTTCTCCTCTTTGTAGTACTCAACTGCACCGTCTCTGTTGAATTGGTATGTTGCATATGGGAATCCGCTTGTTACAACCATCTTAGGCATCTTACCATTCTTAACATCTCCTTTAAGTGAGTTTCCGGCAAGAAGTAGAGCTGATTGGGTTATAATCTTATAATCTACATCTTCCGGAGATGCGTTTATAGATTTATGAGGAGATACCCCCTCATTAAGAGCTTGTAACCCAACAAGATAATTATCTCCGTTAAATTTTAATTTAGAGAACCCAAGAATTGGGTCATTACTTGTAGAAAAATCCCGCAGGGTTGATTCATATACACTGGGAAATGAGTAAGTTTTAATCATAGTTGTAAAATTTTTGTGAAATTACAAAAAAATAAATTAATAAAATAAATTTTAGTTCAGATTTAGATTCTTTTTCTTATTTTATAGAGATTACGTTCACTACTGTTTCTGGAGACAAGTTCGGCAATGAATCCTGCCAAAAAAAGTTGAACACCTATAATTAGCGCAACAAGAGAGACATAAAAAAGAGGCTGTTCTGTTACAGGCCTAAAAGGCAGACCCTTAGATTGGCTTGATATCTTTTCGAAAATAAGATAGAGGGATGTAAGTGCTCCTGTTAAAAAAGTGAGAGATCCAAAAAGGCCAAAAAAGTGCATTGGTCTCTTCCCGAATCTGGAGAGAAACCAAAGTGTAAGTAAGTCGAGAAATCCATTAACAAAGCGGCTTTTGCCAAATTTACTCTTTCCGAATTTTCTGGACTGATGCTTTACAATCTTCTCCCCAATTGCAGAAAAACCTGCGTTTTTACACAGATAAGGTATGTACCGATGCATCTCACCATAAACTTCAATATTCTTAATAACATCCTTTCGGTATGCCTTAAGGCCACAATTCATATCGTGAAGCTTGATTTTGGTAACCCGTCTTGCAGTAGCATTATATATCCTTGACGGAATGTTCTTAGTAAAGATGCCATCATACCGCTTTTTTTTCCACCCTGATACAAGGTCCAGATTTTGTTCCTTTAACATGGATATCAAACCTGGTATCTCCTCCGGACTATCTTGAAGGTCTGCATCCATAGTCACCACAACCTCTCCCGATGCTATCTCAAATCCGCAGAAAAGGGCGGCAGATTTACCGTAGTTTCTTCTAAAGCTAATTGCTTTTACAGGGTAGTGAGAGGCCAGTTGTTCAATTATTTCCCAGGATTTATCTGTGCTCCCGTCATCTATAAGAATTATCTCATATTTAAGATCATTATGGGTAAGAGCTCTCTCTATCCATGGAATAAGCTCTCCAAGCGACTCCTCTTCGTTAAAGACAGATATTACAATTGAGAGATCCATATAGTTATTCTGCGGAGGATGTTGTGAAGATATCCCCTTTTTTGGTATAGTTAGCTATAATAGATGAAGCAATAATTCCGAAAATGGTATTATAAATTAAGATAACCACAAATATAATTTGAGGGAGTTTATCTTCAATTTTTGCAAGGGTATCTATGGCATCCGGATTAGACGACTGCATCATTGTCATTGCTGCCTCCATCTGCTCTGCCACAGTGTCGGGAAAGAGAACGGCAAAATGAAGAAACATATAGGCCGCACAAATAACCGATGATAGAAGGGATATCATAAACCCGAATTTAAAACCATCTTTATAGCTAAATGTGTCATATAAGGAGGAGTGCTCCTTTATAAAGAAGTAGAGAAGCCATATGCTTCCGGAGAATTTTAAAACCCATAGGATAAGCTTAATAGCTGTTCCGGGTTCGATGACAGTCAATACCAGCTGATATACGATTGTAATTAGTGCGAGCAACAGTCCAAAAGTTGCTGCTTTGCTCCATGTGTTAGATTGCATGTCGTTTAAATTTAGCGGAGTTAGTATGTAGAAAATAAAAATTTTGCGGAATAATGTTCAAAAGTAGCTAAAAATGGCATTCTGACAAAATATAGATTTGTTTTAAAAATATGATTATCTTTGTCAATTGTTTAGACTTAGAATGAAGAGATGATTAATATTACATTCCCCGATGGCAGTGTACGCCAGTTCACAAATGGGACAACTCCCTTTGAAATAGCAAATTCCATAAGCCCCAGGCTGGCTTCCGAGATCTTGGCAGCTACGGTAAATTCACAAATATATGAGATCAACAGACCTATAACGCAGGACTCCAAAATTAAGCTTCATAAATGGGAAGATCAGGAGGCAAAAAGCACATTTTGGCACTCCTCTTCTCACCTGATGGCGGAGGCACTTGAGCAGCTATTTCCCGGGATTAAGTTTGGCATCGGACCTGCGATAGAGACAGGTTTCTACTACGATGTAGACAGCGGAGAGAGACAAATAACCGAATCTGACCTCAAAAAAATAGAGGATAAGATGCTTGAACTTGCAAGAGAGAAGCAGCAGTTTGTCCGCAGAGAGATTAGTAAGGAGGAGGCAATGTCTGTCTATACAAGTAAAGGCGATGAGTATAAGTGTGAGTTGATCAAAGATTTGGAAGACGGAACAATTTCGTTCTATACAAACGGGACATTTACCGATCTTTGCAGAGGCCCTCACCTTGCAGATACTTCTATTATAAAAGCAGTTAAGCTTACATCAATTGCCGGAGCATACTGGAGAGGAGACGAAAAAAATAAGATGCTAACCCGTATTTATGGTGTAACTTTTCCTCAGAAAAAGCTTCTTGATGAGTACCTTGTAATGCTGGAGGAGGCAAAGAAACGTGACCACAGAAAGGTTGGTAAAGAGCTTGAACTCTTTGCCTTTTCACAAAGAGTTGGCCAAGGTCTTCCTCTATGGCTTCCAAAAGGGGCAATGCTTCGTGAAAGACTGGAGAACTTCCTAAAAGGGGTACAAAAAAAACATGGTTACCTGCCGGTTATGACACCCCATATAGGACAGAA
>JAUYTB010000314.1 GCA_030695305.1 Bacteroidales bacterium | reverse complement strand
TCTGTTTGTACTTGTTTTGAGGATTGAAAAATCGAAATTTTTGTATCGAAGCTGCTCCCCCTCAGATGGAATATTCTCGTGAAACCAGGTTATAAAACCCCCAAGTGTTTCATAATCTTCATTTTCTGGAATATTAAGATCGTATGTTTTATTAAGGTGTTTTATCTCAAGTCTTGCGGAGAAGATAAATTTATTTTCGGAGATTCTCTTCTCAATAAGATCCTCTCTATCCAGTTCATCAGAAATCTCTCCAAAAATCTCCTCAATCAGATCTTCCAGTGTTACAATTCCTGCTGTTCCGCCATACTCATCATTTACAACGGCTATAGACCTCTTGTTTTTTATCAGCGTAGCAAGAAGCTTTCTGGCACCCATCTCCTCGGGAACAAAATCTATCTCGCGAATAATCTCTTTTATTGCTCTTCCTCCCGGGAAAAGATCCTTGGAGTGAACATATCCGGTTATCTTGTCAATATCCTGACTGTAGATAATGATTCTGGAGTACTTGCTCTCTGCAAAAAGAGTAAGCAGCTCATCCACAGAGGCTCTTTCACTTATTGCACATATCTCTGTCCGGGGAATCATACACTCACGAATCTTTACCTCAGAAAAATCCAATGCATTCTGGAGAATCAACATCTCACTTGACTCCTCCCTTTCGCTTACACCTGTCTGTTTTTCGCTTCGGATAAAAGGAGAGAATAGTCTAAGTACCCACCCTGCCACAAAGACAAGATGTTCCATCACAAAGTCTGCATTAACTGTCGCCACCATAAGTGGAATTACTTTTGTCACAATTACAACACATAGGATTGCTGCAGGTAATCCAATTGCCATATTGGGAAATATACCGGCAAAGGATATCCCAAAAATGACCAGAAACAGCCCGGATGCAAGTTTCAGCGATGAGAAGAGCTCTCCCTCTCTCTCCAGCAACTCCTCAATGAGCAGCGCATACCTCTTCTCCTGCCTCTTATCCACTTCGTACCAAAGCCTGTTAAAGGTGGCAAAGGATCTCTCAAGAGCAGTAAAAAGTGCCATTAAGAGAAGTGAAATTATTGATATGACTATTGATGCTTCCATCTGTTTAGATTCAGAAGTTCAGTTTTCTTGCGGGAATTAGCGGTCCTATAAAATTAGCAGTGTCAATATAGGGAATTTCTGTTGAATCTCTGCTTACAATTGCATAGCTGTCGAAAGGATTTTGAATAACTGCATTGCGAGCCATCTCATCTGACTCCATTCCGTATCCCTGCATAAACAGATCGGGTGTTGTGATTTTAACCCATGTGTGAGTATAGATCCTCTTAGTTAATCTGTTCCAGTACAAAGTGTCGGTCTCTATCCTCTCTCCGTTAATATAATTATTAATTATCACATTACCGTAAGCTTCCCATATCTCCTGCTCACTCTGTTTAATGTTTTTGGCAAAGTTTGCCCTGATTCTTGTCTCAAGCAACCCCTCGGGAGTATATCCCCTCATCACAATGCCGCGAGGAAATACATCGTAAGGAGATTCAGATGCGGTATATCTCTCCATAAGAGGTGCATCTATTACGTATGCTGTTATTCCCTTAACATATTGTATTACATTCATATTCTCTACTCTTTGAGTAGGAAGTTCTGTAATGTTGCCAATATCAGATTTAGGTATCTCTTCTTTGCATGAGAAAAGAAGAGTAGCAATCACCAATGTGACTGCTACCATCTTTATCTCTGTATGAAGCGAAAACCCCGTCATACAACCTATTTTCTTGTTCTTACCGTGGTTGTCTCTCTCAAACCGCTACAGCTTACTGTATATGAAGCTCCGTCAATTATATCGTACATAAATGCATCCTCCTGAGCCGGGAAATACTGGCTGTAAGATGAGATGTATCTGTTTGCCTCTTCTGCAATGGAAGAGTCTGCATTTCTTGCTCTTATGAGATAGTCAACAGCAACCCAATATTTTGCCCTTATC
>JAUYTB010000312.1 GCA_030695305.1 Bacteroidales bacterium | reverse complement strand
GTTTCGGAATTATTGGGGTATCACTGGACAATGACGAGAATGTATGGAATAAAGCTATTGCAGATGACAAGCTTACATGGATTCAGGTATCAGATCTTCAGTATTGGAACAGTGAGGCAGCCAAGCTATACTATGTGAAGTTTATTCCTCAGAATATATTTGTAGATCAGGAGGGTAAGATTGTTCAACGCAAAGTTGACAAAGATAAGATAGAGGATCTTCTCAATGAGTTTTTAGGTCTTTAAATATCTTTTTATCAGCATAATAGCTGAGATGTTATACTATTAAAAAAGAGGGTGTTCAAAATTACTTTTGACCCCTCTTTTTTATTAAATCTGTCGCTGGTGACTATTTCTCAAAAGCTGTATCCAACCCCTATATAAGGTAGGAATGGGAAGAAGAAGAATGATTTATCATCCTCTCTTCCAAAAACAGGAGCCACACCTGCCCGAAAAAGAAATCCACCATTAACCGGTTGTTTTCTGAATCCAAATGAGATATTCCCAATTAATTTTGTTCTTGAGTCTCTCTGATTATCATAATCTGCATCATAGTATGAGAATGGACCAAAACCGCCATCTCCTACAGACAAGATTGTAGCTCCGGCACCCATCTCAAAATATTTACCATCATTACCGATTAGGTAGTTAAGAGCAATCGGCAGTGAGAAAAAGCTGGATCCGGAAACAGCCATATACCCGAGCCCTACTCTTCCTCCAATACCATCTGCACGTCTGTTAAAACGAGTGTCGTAATTGAATCCGAAGAATAGTGAGTGTCCCCCTATTTCAAAAAATACTGCGTTAGCCGGTTTGCCGGCAGAACTCATCACGTTTTGTGATAAAGCAGTTGTTAAAACACCGGCAATTAAAAAGGTAGTCAATAAAAATCTCTTCATAGTATATCTGTATAAAAATTAATTTCTAAAATTTTGCCGAATGGTTAGGTGCAAAAATAACTCTTCTACAGAAGAGAGAAGGCTACTGTTAGTCCTGCCATCACAATTGATACCATACTCATAAGCTTTATGAGGATATTGAGTGATGGTCCTGAAGTGTCTTTGAAAGGGTCCCCTACTGTATCTCCTACTACCGTAGCTTTATGACAATCAGATCCTTTACCTCCATAATTCCCCTCTTCTACATACTTCTTGGCATTATCCCAGGCACCTCCGGCATTTGCAAGGAATACAGCAAGAACAAAACCTGTACCAAGCCCTCCGACTAAAAGACCCATAACACCAGAAACACCAAATATCAAACCGGTAATTACTGGAACAACAATAGCAAGTATAGATGGAAACAGCATTTCACGTTGAGCACCTTTGGTTGAGATCTCTACACATTTTGCATAATCAGGAGTTGCCTCTCCCTCCATAATACCTTTAATTTCACGAAACTGACGCCTTACCTCCTCAACCATCTTCTGGGCTGCCCTTCCGACAGCATTCATAGTTAGTCCGCAGAAGAGGAATGCCATAACAGATCCCAGAAATACACCAACAAGAACCTTTGGGTTCATTAATGTTACCTGATAATACTCCATTAGATCTGGGATAGTTGCCTCGGCTACATTTACAACCCTCCCGGCTACATCTATGGTTGTCTGTCCAATATGAGCAAGAGCTATCTTAACCTCCTCCAGATATGATGCAAGCAG
>JAUYTB010000303.1 GCA_030695305.1 Bacteroidales bacterium | reverse complement strand
GAGCCGAGACCGGCAGCATTCTCATACTCAGGGCCATCAACTATTACTTTAGATCCTTTATAGGGGCCTGTTGTAAGCTCAAAATTATCTACACCCTTTGCGCATGACATATTACACCCAATCCAGCAACCATCGGGAACCCCCTGGGTAAAATATTTACGCCATACATCCATATCTATCTTTGGACAATCTTTATGGTCGCCAAATTTGAAGTTCATAACAGGAAGAATGTCATATTTTTCCAGAACTCCCATAAGGTGAGCAGTTCCCAGTTGTTTCATCTGGCATTGGATATCGTCAAGGTCGCGCATCTCCTTATTGAAACGTTTGCCTCTCTCCATTATCGGCTCCAGTTGATCTACATTGTTAAAGTTACCGGTCACTTTTGGAATCTTAGCAACTATTGCACGTATACCCTTTTGCCTCATAAGTGTTCCTATTCCACCTCGTCCCGCCTGTTTGAGACGCACTTTGCCGCGTTTCATATCGTAAAACGTAAAGTTTAGCATCCCTATAAGTGAGTGGTCGGCCGCTTTTCCGGTTGCAACCACCGAGACGTTAATCTTATCCTTCTCGCTATCTGCAAACATCTCCAGAAGCTCCTCTCCCAAAAGGTGAGAGTCATAGCTAACTTCCTGAGGTGTTTCAAAAATCTCAACTGTATGATCTACACCATTTATAAAAACAATAACATCTTTGTCTGAGATACCCTGAAGCTCCAGGGCGTCAAAGCCGGCAATCTTAAGATGTGGCCCAAAGTGCCCTCCTACATTGCTGTCAATAATCTTCTCTGTCTGAGGTGATATGGCCACTACTATGGACTTTCCCGAACCTGAATATTGTGTAATTCCGCAGCAAGGACCTCCCGATATTACAATCTCGTTTTCCGGATCGCTCCACTTTGTGTGTGGTGTTACTGCATCCCAAAGCATTCTAAGTCCGTAACCCTTACCGCCGATAAATTTCTCCTTGGTCTCCGGGGCAATATCTCTCACCTCAATTTTTCTCTCTCCGACGTTTACATAAAGACTTACATCGCTGTAACCTTTTTCCACAGGCCTCCAAGTGTATGGAAAAGAGGCAAGAATCTTTCTGTTGTTTTTAATCTCTTGAAAATTCATTAAATAGTATTTTATAGTTTGCAATAGAATTGGTAAATTTACAAAAAATTGGAGCCAAAACAACCCGATTTATGCTAAATTTTAACCAAATTAAAACAATTTTATCCAAAAAGGTGGTTGGAATAGCCGGTGCCGGAGGGCTGGGTTCCAATTGTGCCTCTTCATTGGTGAGATGCGGAATCGGTAAGTTGATTATTGCAGATTTTGATATTGTATCGGAGCTCAACCTCAACAGGCAGTTCTATTTTAAAGATCAGACAGGGATGTTTAAAGTGGATGCTTTAAGAGATAATCTTTTAAGAATAAATCCTCTGTGCATGCTGCAGATGCACAATGCAAAAGTTACCCAAGATAATGCAGGTATTATGTTCTCTACTTGCGATGTGGTTGTTGAGGCATTTGACGATGCATCTCAAAAGCAGATGTTAATTGAGTATATGCTTACCTGCTATCCGGAAATTCCACTGGTAGCTGCTTCCGGAATGGCGGGCTGGGGCAACAGAGAGTCTCTCAAAGTTATCACATCAGGCAACCTTTATGTATGTGGTGATAGCAGTTCGGAAGTCTCTGCAGATAACCCCCCGATTGCACCCAGAGTGGGAATAGTCTCTAATATGCAGGCCGATGTAGTTATTGAGATACTGTTGAGAAACGCGAATTTAAATAGAGATTTCTAAAATGAAGATTATACTGAATAACAGAAGTGAAGAGTTTGCCGGAGATTCACTCACAATCTCCCAAATAATGGAGATAAAATCTTTCTATTTTAAAATGCTGGTTGTAAGGCTAAACGATACCCTTATTAAGAGAGACGAGTATGCATCAACCCAAGTAAAAGATGGCGATGACCTTAAAATAATTCATCTTGTGAGCGGCGGGTAGGTAGACCTTGGCAAGGGTTGTGGACAAAGTCCACAACCCTTGCCAAGGTCACTCTTTATTGAATATCTCTATTTGCTGCCTAACAGACTCTTCGTGAATAGCTTCCAGTATCAGCTTTATAAACTCCTCATCTATCATTAGCTCTGCTGCCTGTGAAATACGGCGACTAACTAATCTGTCGTATCTCAATGGTTGCAGCACCGAGATGTTGTTCTCTTTTTTATAACGACCTATCTCTCTTGAAATTGCCATACGTTTTGAGATAATATCCAAAAGTCGCTCATCCATCTCGTCAATCTCTCTTCTAAGCTCGCTAAGACTCTCGGAGCAGTCCGATTTTTCCCTTACCACCAATACTTTAAGTATATTTCTAAGCATAGCAGGTGTTATCTGCTGCTCTTTGTCGCTTAGCGCCACAGCCGGTTCTATATGACTCTCAATCATCAATCCGTCAAAACCCATATCCAGGGCATGTTGTGAGAGTGGGTAAATAAGATCTGGCCTTCCACCGATATGACTTGGGTCGCATATCATTACCAGAGAGGGCATTCTCCTTTTTACCTCGATGGGTATATGCCACTGGGGCAGATTCCTGAAAAGCCCTTTTTCGTATGTGCTGAACCCTCTGTGAACTGCAGCTACCTCAGATATGCCGCTGTTTTGCAATCTCTCGATTGCACCAACCCAAAGATCGGGATCAGCATTTAAAGGATTCTTCACAAAGACGGGAATATTTTTACCCTTTAGTGAATCTGCAATCTCCTGAACAGCAAATGGATTCCCGGTTGTTCGTGCACCTATCCACAAAATATCGATACCACCCTTTAGGGCCTCCTTAACGTGCTTTGAATTTGCAACCTCGGTTGCTGTGAGCATTCCTGTTAACTCTTTTACTTCGGCCATCCATTTAAGCCCTTCTCTACCAACTCCTTCGAAACCTCCTGGTTTTGTGCGGGGTTTCCATATTCCGGCACGAAAAATCTTTACCCCAAATGAGGAAAGCTCCTTTGCGGTTGACAAAAGCTGGTCATGACTCTCGGCACTGCAGGGACCTGCAAGCAGCAGGGGCTTATCCTTTATAAGCTCTTTTATAGTTATTGCGGGGTTGCTCATATCTGCACGGAAGTGTTGTTTTTCATTGTAAAATGTCCCCAAATTTAAGAGTTTTTGTCTATTTTTGACACCTCAATAATTAAACAATCTTAATATGATTAAGTTTCGCAGCTTTTTTGTTCTCCTAATAATCTTGCTCGCCACATCGGGTTGCCGCTACTTCAACACAGATGCCTTTTCCGGCTCTACACTAGTTTGGGAGTCCGGAGCAAATAACTATTTCAACAGAGAGAGACCACATCCTCTAGAATTTGGTGAGGATATTCTTGTTACCGGGGAGGTTGAAAAGGATGTAAGAGTCAATCTGGCGAAGCTTCCCTGGAGATCAGTAGCTGTAAAAGAGAGCAGGATGGAGGGAGATAGCTTGGCTTTCGAAGGGGCATTCCGCTATGATGGTTACGCATTGAGTGATATCCTGAGCACTGTAAAGGTAGATAAATGGAGCAAAGAGGAGTTTTATCCCCCTGTAGATCTTTATGTAGAAGTGTGGAACGAAAAAGGGGAGTTCGCTGTGTTCAGTTGGGGAGAGCTATTCTACTCTGCAGATCCTTATAATGTTATCATAGCCAAAAATGTAACAAGAGTAATTCCGGGAAAGACAAAAGAGCTGTGGCAGCTGCCAAAGAGTGCCAAAATTGTATCGGGTGGTGACAGATATTCGGCAAGGAATATCTCTAACCCGAATAAGATTGTGATTAGATCTTTAAGAGGTGATTTTAAAGTGGATAGAGAACCTGAGTTTTTTATCTCAACAGCTTTAGAGGTGAATGACGGAACTCAACCTGTGTTAACCTTTCCAAGCCTTCCTGCTCATTTGCCGGTGGTAGAGAAGCGTACTCTGTTTTACGGACAGAGTATGGGATATAAAGGAGAAAAAAGATATAGAGGGGTCTCTATTGAACAGCTCATAGGGGAGTCTTTTCTACTGAATGAACAGAGTCTCAGGAGTGGAATTGTATGTATTGAGGCAACAGACGGATATAGAGCATCATTCTCTCTCTCGGAGCTTATGAACAGGGCAGATTTCAAAGAGCCGCTTGTTATGTATGGTGGAGATGAGAAGGGTCGTGACGGCTTCTCTCTCTTTTGCCCGGGAGATATGTTTGCAGACAGGGCTATAAAAAGTGTAAATAAAATTACTTTTGTTAAAATAAGTGATTGATATGAAATCTAATGCATCACTATATCTTTTGATTATATCTTTCGTGCTAAGTTTTTCTATTACTTCATGTAGGGAAGGTGCTGGACAATCAGACGGTGAGATTGGCGGTAACCTTATAATATTTCATGCCGGCTCACTCTCTATGCCCTTCAAGGCTGTAGCAGATTCATTTATAAGAATACACCCAAAAGTGACTATTCTTGCCGAAGCGTCCGGTAGTATTGATGCTGCCAGAAAAGTTACAGAGTTAAAGAGAGATTGTGATATTGTCGCCTCTGCCGACTATACAATCATTGATAATCTGCTTATTCCGGAGTATGCCAGTGAGAATATCAGATTTGCCTCTAACGAGATGGCAATTGTTTTTACTGCTAAATCTAAATACTCACAGATGATTGACTCTCTTAACTGGCCGCTGATTCTCTCAAAAAGAGATGTAGCAATTGGGAGATCAGATCCGGATGCAGACCCTTGCGGATATAGGACGCTGCTTACTATTAGTCTGGCACAGAGCTATTATGCCGATAGTAACATAATAAAATCGCTTGATATTTTGAAAACAAAAGATAGGCGATTCATTAGGCCAAAAGAGGTAGATCTGCTTGCTCTGCTTGATGCAGGAGCTGTTGATTATATATTCCTCTATAAATCTGTTGCGATACAACATAATCTTAAATACTTAGATCTCCCTCGTGAGATCAATATGGGAGATCCGGCCTTTAATCATCTCTATGGTAGTGCGACTGTAACAGTTAGAGGGTCAAGACCATCACAGAAAATGATTATGAGAGGAGAGGCAATGGTCTATGGGGTGACAATATTAAATAGTGCTCCAAACAGAGCGGCAGCGGAGGCATTTTTAGAGTTTCTGTTGTGTGAGAAAGGGGGAAAAGAGATCTTGAGAAGAATGGGGCAAAATCCAGTTGATGACAAATAGCAGTTTATAACTCTATCTCTCCTCTTGCGGCATTGTCCAAATAAGCTCATCTAACGCTCTTTTAGGCACATGGTGAACACCTTCACTATCTCTCCAGTATTTAATATCACCATCTTTTACCTCATCTATTACTACAATCTCCTTTGGTCTCCCTAATGCTATAACCAGAATTATCTCCAGATTGTCCGGGAGTGAGAGTAGCTGAGTCAGACTCTCTTTTTTGAAAGAGGCAATCATACAACCTCCAAAGCCCAACTCCACGGCACGCAAAAGGATACTTTGGGCAAAGATACCGTGATCGCAGGAGTATGTTGCAGATATGCTTTTATCGTGTAAAAGTATTATATAGCCGCCCGGGCGCTCTCCCTCTTGCGGCCCATCCCAATCTTTAAGGTATCCGGCCCAACCCAGGTGAGGGAAGATTAATGAGTTTGTCTCTCTATTATTGCAGATAAAGAACTTAATTGGCTGAACATTTCTTGAAGATGGTGAGAGCCGAGCTGCTTCGACCATTGAGCGGAGATCTATGGTTGAGATCTCTGAATCCTCAAAGAATCGCCTGTAACTTCTGTTCTTTTCAAATGGGATCATATCGTTTACAATTTTAGTTGTTGATATTAAAAAAACGGGTAACCATATCGAGTGACTCTGCCCTTACAAGGTTTGGGTGGTCTCTCTCCTCTACAACCTCATGTGCCCATGTAATATCGGATGGGATATAGATAGCACTCCCCCCAATCTCCAGAACAGGAAGGATATCGGACTTGAATGAGTTGCCTATCATCAGAAAATTCTCCGGTCTGATCTTTTGATTTTCAATTATTGAGATATAGCTGTCTCTGTTTTTTTCGCTCATTATCTCAATATGGGAGAAGTATCTCTTAAGTCCTGACCTCTCAATTTTTGACTCCTGCTCTTTAAGGTCCCCTTTAGTTGCCAATAGAAGAGGGTAGTGGCCGGAGAGTTTACTAAGTATCTCTTCTGCATTTGGATAGAGTTCAATATTTTGGCCGATAGTCTCTTTACCAATTTTAATTAGCTTGAGAATCTGCTCATTTGTAAGCTCTCCCTTACTTATCTCTATTCCGCTCTCTATAAGAGAGATAATAAACGGTTTTGACCCATAACCCAACAGCGGAAGATTCTCTTTCTCAACTCTCAGTAGTGTATTGTTTGCCTGCTCATAGTTGCACCAAGGTGACATCAGTTCCGAAAAGCGCTCTTCTGCTTTACGGTAGTGGTACTCATTAACCCAAAGGGTGTCGTCGGCATCAAATGCAATTAGTTTTATATTACTATTGAATCTCTTATTGTCAATCATCAGTTAAAATTTGGAGCAAATATATCTCTTTTTTCTAACGTATATAGGAGATATGCTCTCCTGTGTTTGTATATCCCTCAATAACAATGTTAAACCTGGTGACTCTATCTGATGTATAGAATTCTATTTGAGCATTTCCATCTTTATCTGTCTTAACAGATGGGTTCCAAAGCAGGGTTGTTCTGGTATCGTAGCTCACAGCGTTGTTGTCCTCCTCCTTAGAGTAATCCGGAGAGTAAAACTTTGATGGCTTTTGCCAGCCCAGAGGCGATACCAGCTTAGTGTTGAAGTACCAGTCTCCTCGGTTCTCTCTTGCATGGCGTAGTGTTACAAGGATTACACCCCAAAGGGTTCTAAACATAAATCCCTCGTTACCTTTTAAGAATGCAATATTCTCTACGTCATCTACTGTGTAAATGTCCAGATCACTTGTGCTTTGTACTGGTGAGCGGTTTATGTAAACCAATGGAACTCCTTGATCTCCGGTTATATTGAAAGATCTTGTAGATACGATACTTCTTCTTCCGTCATCGCCGGATGTACCATACATCAGCCCCGGGAAATTCCCTACTATATAGTCAAGAAGAGACATTCCGGAGTAAAGATCCAACTCGCTCCTCTCTCTTATCTGCCTTCTGTCAAAGTACTGATTAAATGGAGAGGGGTTGTATTTTGGAGCATATTTAGGAGATGATTGTACTACAGCAGCATTGAGGGTAACGACTGCTCCTCCCCCAATATCGTTGAAGATCCGGTTATATATGATACTTCTGCCCGGATCTATAAACCCGCCTCTTCTATCCTGAAAACTATACTTGAAAAGAGGGGGGAACTGCTGTTCGTCGATATTGAGATAGTAACCCTTCTGCCCCTGTTTTCCGGTACAGGAGACAATAAAGTTTGTGCTGTCCGGGAAGTTGAGATCTGTTATGGAGAAGAAGCCGCTTCTGGTGAGATCTTCACTTACAGCAAGGTTTATCTCGGGGGCAAGCACAGAGAGGGTTGCTCTTTTTGTATTTCTGAGAGTACTTGTCGCTCTTCCGGAAAATGACTGGGTTACCTCTTTCTGAAATTTAAACCTTTTACTGCTATATATGCTTTGCCCTTGTGGTAACGCAGCGGTGAGTATTGCCGGGATATCGTAGTATCTCCAGCCCTGAACCATCATCAAAAGATCCATAGCCCGCTCCCTGTTCTCTATTCCCTCACCAAAGTAGAGTGCAGGGTTCTCTATATGACCTTTTATCTCCGAAGAGAGTAGCATGTAGGATTTAAGATTGTCTGTGGTGATGTCTAAGGGGGCAAGGAAACTATCTGTTACCGAAAGTGAGAACTCTCCCTGCATGGGATTGCCAAGAGTGTCTTTCAAAGATAACGTGTACTCAACTCTCTCTCTTTGGCCATACTCTTCGTCTCTCTTCTTTGAGTTCAAAGTTACTGTGCTTAAAGTTTTTGGGTATTTGAATACAAGTCTCTCACAGAGTATATTTGCAAGATCATCAGATACCAGAATATGGCTGATTCCATCCGGAAGGTTCTCCTCTTTAATAACAATAAGTTTTTCATGATATTGGGATTGATCTGTTCTGCCGTTAGTGCCGGATATACTCTCAAGATAGTAGATTTCACTTCCGTCGTGAATCATAAGATTAGCCCCTCTGGGCAGGAGTGATGGTGTAATTGTGGTGTTGATAAATAGTTTGCCATCCCTTCTCTGAACATTTAGCACAACTCCCTCCGATGATGGTGCCGGAAGATTGAATTCCAAAGTGTTAACAGCAAAATTATCTGCCTTTATATAGTATCTCTCTCCCTTTACAGGGTAGAATCTTATTGTCCCCATTCCGTTATGCTCTGTCCTGAAGTGTGTGATTACAGAGTCCTTGCTGTTAACGAGAGTTCCTGATGCAACCATCCCTCTTCCGTAAGTATTTACTATTTTGAATGCTATTACAGAAAACTTCTCCTCAAGATAGCGACCGCTCTCCGGGAAAAAACTGATACTCCTGATTGTATCACTTATTTGCCGGTTGTCAATATTATCTACAATATCACGGCTGATTCCGGCATCCCCTCTTTTTGCGGGATTTACAATTGCGATCTCTTTATAGAACATATATTCCGGTTGAAAATTCATCATCCACGTCGTATAAGCTCTAAGTGTATATCTCCCCGACCTCAGATTAAGATTTATTGGCAGCTGTCCGGCAAAACCATCATCCCCTTTTTTGATTTTTGCCCTTACAATAAGTGTGTCCTGATATAGCTCTACATAGATAAACTGACTCTCTTCTACAGTGTTGATTTGGGAACTATTCTCAAGGTAGCCCCGGAACCATATAAACTCTCCGGCAACATATAGCGATTTGTCTGTGTGCAGATAAAGCTTTTCCGGTGAAAGTACCTCTGAGAATTCAGCATATCGCGTAATGAGTGAGTCTCTGTTTATCTGCGCATTGGCAGATTTTGACAGGGTAAAATTTATAAAAATAAAAGCAAAAAACAGAAGGGAGAAGCTTTTTCGGGAGTTCATAGGTAATGTATTACTAACATTGTTAACAATCGTGGCTGTCAGGCGATTTGCTACATAAATCCTGCCAAAAAAAAAGACCTTGGCAATGTTTGTGGCGCGTAGTCGCCACAAACGTTGCCAAGGTCTTCATGTATTTTTACTTTGTTTAAAAAATTATTTTGCTACTCTTTCAAGCCACTTTAGCATGAAGATCATTGTTGCCATTGAAATTATACAAGCAACGACAAATATACCCCATGTCATCCAGATTGGAATGCTTTCGTAGAAAATTGCTCCAATGAAGAGAAGCTGATTACCAAGTGCGGTGGCACCTAGCCATCCGCCCTGCATCACTCCCTGATATTGAGGAGGGGCAACTTTTGATACGAATGATATTCCGAGAGGACTGATAAAGAGCTCTGCAACAGTAAGTATAAAATATGTTCCAATAAGTAGGAACGGAGTTACCTTCATTGCGTCAGGAAGACTACCCATTGCAAGTACATCCTTGTGAAGCGGAAGACCGAAAGATCCAAGTGACATAACAAGGAAACCAATTGCTGCTATAAGCATACCAATTGCAATCTTCTTAGGAGTTGACGGCTCCATCCCTTTTGCCCTTAACCATCCGAATACTGCAATTACTATAGGTGTAAGGAATACAACAAATAGTGGATTTGCACTCTGGAAATCTTCAACTGTAAGATTTAGTCCAAAAAGATTTAGAGATGTGTAATCCCTGGCAAAGAAAGTAAGAGTAAGTCCGTTTTGATGGAATGAGAACCAGAAGAAGATAACAATTGCAAACACTGCAAATAGTGCATACATACGCTGTTTAACCTCTTTAACGTCCATCTGAACCGCAGATGCATTTGCAGCGTCCTGCTCTTTCTTGGTTTTTGCATCCGGAAGTTTCTTTTTGTTTATAAGGAATATTGCAACCGAAACCATCATGGTAAGTATCGCAACACCAAATGCATAGTGGAATCCTGTAACAAATGAGTCAAGATATGCACTTACAAATCCGTCCAGATTCTCTGCATAAGCACCGTTTATATCTACTCTTGTTGCTAATTCAGTTAGTCTTGCTGTACCTTCCGGAGTTATTGTTCCATCCAGATACTGGTGACAGATTGAAGGAAGTCCGGGATTATACTCAAAACCGTTTTTAGCCAACCATAGTCCTCTTACATATTTTGCAACGAAAGGAGCAAACATAGCACCAACATTGATGAACATGTAGAATAGCTGGAATCCTGAATCGCGCATTTTGCTATATTGCGGATTGTCATACATCTGACCAACAAGCGCCTGTAAGTTCCCTTTAAATAGACCGTTACCAAAAGCAATTGTGAATAGACCAACACAAGAGATAATAAGAAACAGTGTTTTATTAGGGACAGGGGTTGGAGATGGAATGGCAATCATCAGGTAACCTAAGGCCATAACAAACAGACCTATAGTAATTGTACCCTTGTAATTTCTTGTTTTATCGGCAATTAATCCGCCAACAAGAGCCAGGATGTAGATCAAGGCATAAAATACAGAGTAGATGATTCCGGCACTTGTCCCATCCAGACCAAATTTGGCCTGTAGGAAAAGAACCAGGATTGCCATCATGGTGTAAAAACCAAAGCGTTCACCCATATTTGCGAGGGCTGCGGCCATTAATCCTTTCGGTTGTCCTTTGAACATAAAATTTGAAGTTATTAGTTAGTATTAAAATCTAATGTTCGCAAAAATAATAAAATTTGGATAACTTTGTTAAAAAGTTTAAGCTGCCGATGTCAAAACTACTCTTTTTATTATTTGCAGGGCCATTTTATCTTATATCCCTTCTTCCCCTAAAAATTCACTATTTTGTATCTGATATTATCATCTTTATTATAGGTAGAATACTGAGATACAGACAAACTGTGGTTACGATCAATATTACCCGTTCATTTCCGGAATTAAGGTATGGTCAGATAGAGGAGAGGGTCAAAGCCTTTTATGGTCATCTTGCAGAAATAATTGCAGAGAGTATGTGGATGGTATCTGCAAGCAGAAAAAAACTAAATAAAATTGCACACTTCCACAATCCGGAACTCTTAAAAATGCAATTCGCAGCCGGAAAATCTGTAATTATTGTAGGAGGGCACATTGGTAACTGGGAGCTGTTAACAAAAATGGACCACTTTGGAGAAGGGAACCCAGTCGGATATTCCGGCGATGAGCTCAAGTTCATCTATAAAAAGCAGCACTCCTCTCTGTCAGATAAGTTTGTACGATGGATTAGGGAGAGTAGGTCCGGAATTGAGCTTATTGAGTCTAACAAGGCTGCAAGATATATACTTAAAAACAGAGATAAACAGGCCTGTTACTTTCTTTTTGCCGATCAGGCGCCTCTGCCTGGCTCAAAATTTGTGACAAATATGCTCAACCAGCAGACTCTTATGATAAACGGTCCGGAGATTATATCAAGAGGGGTTGACTGCCCGGTGATATTTATAAATATGGTGAGGGTAAAAAGAGGATGCTACAAAATAAAATTCACTCTTATAACCGATAAACCTTCGGAGTGTGAGGATGGGTTTATTACAAATAGATATGCGCAACTGATAGAGAGTTCTGTAAGAGATAATCCGGAGAACTGGCTTTGGTCGCATAAACGTTGGAAGAGAGGTTTGGAAGATAATATTATAAAAGGATAAAATAGAGGTTATGAAAAAATTACTAAGTGCTCTTCTGCTTATGTTGCTTATTTCGGGAGCAACAGAATTAAAATCGCAGATAATTAATCCCGGAGAGCGCATTCCGGCCGGAGCTATTGTCTATTCGCTTCCTGTGACTTCTCTCCATTTTGTGGCCGAAGCTGCATGCGAATCATTTATGGCCGGTCCTTATGCCCGTTTTGCGCAAAAATATCTTGGTGTACAGGCCAGAGAGGACAATTACGACAACTACAGAATCACTTCTGTCGAGATAATCCCTTATATAGAGGCTGATCCCTCTGTGAATATAGCGCTAAACCTGGGTAATAACAGAAATGCATCTGCAAATTTTCTTGAGATGATAAACCAGGGGCTGATAATGTGGTCCGACTCCTATGCCGGTAAGAGTGAAAAAATGAGATATCCCGATCTTAAGATCAACTCATTGTTTGTTAAGTCTATGTCTACATCAAATCTTACGAGCGAGAAGACTACTCTCTACAGAACTGTTCAGACTGCAACAGGTACTGAGAGGGCAGCCGTACAACAGAGTCAGGTAGTAGAGAAGAGTCTTGAGAAGAGGGCAGAGGAGAGTGCCAATATGATATTTAGACTCAGGGCAAAAAGATTGGAGATTATCACGGGAGAGACAGATGCTACTTTTAGCGGAGATGCACTAAGGGCAGCGATTGATGAGATAAATCGTCTGGAAGATGAGTATCTGAGTCTTTTCTTTGGCAAAACCAGAACCACTTTCCAAAAGATGTCCTTTGATGTTGTCCCGGATGTTACCAACGATAAGCAGATATATATTGCTTTCAGACTATCTGAGACACAAGGGTTGCTACCATCCAACAACCTTTCCGGTCGTCCGATTGTTCTTGAATTGGTTAGCGAAAGAAGGGCAGAGTCTCTTAATATGGATATGACATCTTCCAAAGGGCGGGTTATATACAGAAAACCGCTGCTTATGAATGCAAGACTTATGGATGGTCAAAATATGATAATGCAATCAAGAGTTCCGGTATATCAATTGGGAAGTACTATGTCATTTCCTATAGAAATTGCTACAGGAAGGTTGTAAATTTCGTCTGGATTCACTATTTTTGAGTTTAGGCAAAAGTTGAATTATAATTATTAACAATTAAAAATAGAGAGTTATGAACATTTCAAATCTTAAGCCCGAGAGGGTATGGACCCATTTTTACTCACTTACTCAAATTCCACGCCCTTCAAAAAAAGAGGAGAAGGCAGTGCTTTTCCTTGAGAAATTCGGAAAAGATTTAGGTCTTGAGACAATCAAAGATGAACTTGGAAACATTATTATCAGAAAACCTGCAACTCCCGGAATGGAGAATAGAAAAGGGATAATCTTCCAGGCACACATCGATATGGTTCCTCAAAAGAACAGCGATATGGTTCACGATTTCGAAAAGGACCCTATTATACCGAGAGTTGTGGACGGATGGATGTATGCAACAGGTACCACTCTTGGTGCTGATAACGGTCTTGGAATAGCTGTGGCAATGGCTGTTCTCGAAGATAAGAACATGGTTCACGGGCCGGTTGAGGCGCTATTTACGATTGATGAAGAGGCCGGAATGAATGGTGCCAGAGGTCTTAAAGGTGGACTTCTTAAAGGTGATATTCTCATCAATCTGGATTCAGAAGATGAAGGAGAGTTGTATGTTGGTTGTGCCGGTGGTCTTGATGCCAATGCAACATTTACCTATAACGAGACTCCTGTAGCACCGGGTATGGAGGGCTATAAGCTTAGTATTACAGGTTTAAAAGGAGGTCACTCCGGAATGGATATTATCCTTGGTAGAGGAAATGCAAACAAGTCTCTTGTAAGAATTCTTCTTCCTCTAATGAAAGATCTTGGAGCATCACTCTCTTCAATAGAGGGGGGTAGTTTGAGGAATGCAATCCCGAGAGAGGGTTTTGCAACTCTTGCAATTCCTGCTGTAAATGCAGACAAGGCAAAAGCTCTTGTAGAGAAGCATTTTGAGGAGATTAAGAAGGAGCTTGCTGCTCATGAACCTAATGTTAATATTACTCTTGAGAAGTGTGATACTCCTGCCACTGTAATAGATCAGACAACTGCTCTTAATATGGTTAAGGCTGTCTATGCTTGTCCAAACGGAGTTGAGAGAATGAGCGACGCTATGCCTGGCTTGGTTGAGACATCAAACAATCTGGCTATTGTTAAATCGGGTAACGGCAAGATTGTGATTAACTCTCTAATGAGGAGCTCTGTTGACTCTGCTAAGGAGATACTTGCTGCAGCTATATCATCTACATTTGAGCTTGCAGGTGCCGAAGTTGTATTGGCAGGCGGATATCCGGGATGGAAACCGGATGTCAATTCGGATATTCTTAAGACTATGAAGGTTGTATATAAAGATCTTTACGGTGTTGAGCCTGAGGTTAAGGCGATCCATGCAGGTCTTGAGTGTGGAATCTTAGGTGGAAATTATCCTAAATGGGATATGATCTCTTGCGGCCCAACAATCCGCTCTCCTCACTCACCTGACGAGAGGGTAGATATTGCAACCGTTGAAAAATGGTGGAACTATATTGTGGAGGTTCTTAAAAACGCTCCGGTAAAAAGCTAACGTTTTTATTAAAATTTGGAGGGCTGGAAATATTATGTTATATTTGCAGCCCTTTTTTAATTATTAAGTTTAATATTAAAGTATGTTAAAACATTACGAAACCGTTTTCATTGCAACTCCCGTTTTATCTGATATTCAGATAAAGGAAGCGGTAAAGAAGTACCGTGACTTCATCACCGACAATGGTGGTGAGATTGTACACGAAGAGGATTGGGGCCTTAAAAAGCTGGCTTATCCTATACAGAAAAAAACAACAGGTTTTTATCACCTGATTGAGTTCAAAGCAGATCCTGCTTCAATCTCAAAGTTAGAGATTCAGTATCGACGCGATGAGCGTATCATTCGCTTTCTGACATTTGCACTTGATAAACACTCAATTGCGTATGCCGAGAGAAGAAGAGCAAACAAATCTGAGACTAAAGCAAAGGAGGTTTAATCATGGCAAATCCTGCAAACAGCGAAATTCGTTATTTAAATCCTCCCACAGTTGAGGTAAAGAAGAAAAAGTACTGCCGCTTTAAAAAAGCCGGTATTAAGTATGTAGACTACAAAGATGCCGAGTTTCTTAAGAAATTCCTGAATGAACAGGGAAAAATTCTTCCCCGTCGCCTTACAGGTACCTCTTTGAAATTCCAGAAAAAAGTTTCTCAGGCCGTTAAACGTGCAAGACACCTTGCTTTACTGCCATATGTAACAGATTTAATGAAATAAGCAAAGGAGAGATAAAATGGAAATTATACTAAAACAGGACGTCCCTAATTTGGGCCATAAAGATGATATGGTAACTGTTCGCAACGGTTATGCAACAAATTATCTTATACCTCAAGGCTTTGCTACAATGGCTACCCCTTCTGCAAAGAAGGTTCATGCAGAGAATCTGAGACAGCGAGCACATAAAGATACTAAGATAAGAGAAGAGGCTGCTGCACTTGCTGCTAAACTCGAAGGAGTTCAGGTTACAATTGCAACCAAGGTTAGCTCGACAGGAAAGATCTTTGGATCTGTTAACAATATTCAGGTTGCAGAGGCACTTGCGGCCAAAGGGTTTGAAATTGACAGAAGAAACATCACTATTGAGGGCGAGGATTCTATAAAAGAGGTAGGTATTTATGGCGGTGTGGTTAAGTGTCATCGCGAGATAAAGGCCTCTATCAAAATTGAGATTATTGGAGAGGAATAAAGACTCTCAAAAAATAATTCTAAACAATATTAAAGGGCCTCAATTATTAGAGGCCTTTTTTTAAACATTTTGAACATGTTGAGGTTTTTTTTGTTATATTTGAATATTACTACCAAAATACATCTGCTATGATAAAGAAGTTATTGATTGTTTCAGTATTACTGATCTCTGTTGTTGGTTATGCACAGGGACAGAACCAGGCCAATAAATATGGGCCGTATCTTACAAATAAGTTTTTCGACAACTGGTTTATATCCGCCGGAGGTGGAGTTCAGGTTCTTTACGGAGAGCATGACAATGTTGCCTCTTTTGGAAAGAGACTTACACCTGCTGTTGATTTTTCACTAGGTAAGTGGATTACACCTTCGATTGGACTAAGAGGTCAGGTTGCAGGTTTTAGCGCTAAAGGGCTTGTTGCAAACCCGGCTGCCAGATTCATTGAGGGTCCTTCTGCCGATTATCCCGGCTATTATGACGAGAAATTCAGCTTCTTTAATATTCATGGAGATCTTCTCTGGAATATTTCCAGTACTATTGGAGGATACAAGGCCGACCGTATTTGGGAGTTTATCCCTTTTCTTGGAGTTGGATATGCAAAATCATGGAAAGAGAATGTAAATCCTACCTATAAAGAGGCAGGAGCATCTACAGGGATTATCAACAAGATAAGATTATCAGACGCTGTTAACTTTAATATTGAACTTAGAGCTCTGCTTGTAAATGACAGATTTGACGGTTTTGAAATTGGCCAGGGGATTGAGGAGATAGTATCTGCAACCGTAGGGTTCACATACAACTTTGCAAAGAGAGGATTTGAGAGATATGTAGAGCCGGTTGCTCCGGACTACTCACCTTATACGTCTAAGATTAGTGATCTTGAGAAGAAGATTGCCGATTCTGATGCAAACGCCAAAAAGTTGGCTTCCGATCTGGCTGCAGAGAAGAACAAAAAGCCGGAGGTTATAAAATCAGTTGAATACATTGCCTCTCCGCTTGCAATATTCTTCCCTATCAATCAGTCACGTCTTACCGATATGGACCTTATCAACCTTGGCAATTTTGCAGAAGCAGTTAAGAAATCGGGTAAGAAGTATAAATTGCTAGGTTCTGCAGATAAAGCGACAGGAAGTAAGAAGATAAATCTTAGGTTAAGTGAGCAGCGCGCAAAAGCTGTTTACGATGCACTTGTAAACAAATTTGGAGTAAACCCTTCTCAGCTAGAGATTATAGCCAAAGGTGACGAAAATGAGCCATTCAACAAGCCGATGCTTAATCGTGTTGTTGTTCTGGAGTTATAACATTATTTAAGAGTAATCTTCTTGAAAAGAGTAAAGGCTGGCCATTTGGTCAGCCTTTTTTGACGGAGGCATACCTTGGCAAGGATTGTGGACCTTGCATGCAAATGTGGATTCTCACAGCAGGAAAGCTTTTATTTCATGTTACGGGCTTATAAACCCTTTAGCACAACGGGCAACGTCCATCCTCGGTTCGCAGATTCTCACAGCAGATCATTCCTTTTTATGCGGCCGGCTGTTTTACAACCCCCTAATCACAACGGGCATGTCCAATCCTCATCCGCTCACAAGCTCGCTACTTGTGGCTGAGTATGCCCTACTTGTGATTAGGGGTTGTTTGTTAGCCGGCTGGGTAAGAATAATCCTGCTTGAGATTTGCTGGGGAAATGAATTCATGGTGGCTGAGTATGCCCTACTTGTGATTAGGGTTTATTTACAGCCCGTAGGGAGATTGGCGTTCCTGATGTGAGATTTGCTGGGGAAATGAATTCATGGTGGCTGAGTTTGCCCTACTTGTGCTAAGCGTTTATTTACAGCCCGTAGGGAGATTGGCGTTACTGCTGTGAGAATTGCTTAGGTAAGGAATTACCGGCGGCTGAGTTTGCCCTACTTGTGCTAAGGGTTTATTTTACAGCCCGTAGGGAGATTGGCTTTGGCAGTGTTTGATGTATCTGTTAGTTAATTAGATAGATATAAAACGCAGTTTTCCAAAATTGGAAAATTGGCATTTTTATGTACCAGTAAATTAATTAGTTACCTCAAACTCTGGCAAAGCTGATACTCAACTATAATATTTAGTTGCATAACTAAAAAATATAGTTACATTTGTATTAAATAATTTTAGTTATGAAAAGCAAATCGAATGGCTCTTCTAGATTGACCTCCAAAGAGGAGGAGATTATGAATATATTCTGGACAAAGGGTGCTCTCTTTGTTAGGGAGTTACTGGATTTTTACGATGATCCAAAGCCACATTTTAATACTCTGTCAACAATTGTAAGAGGGTTGGAGGAGAAGGGATTTTTAGATCACAGATCTTATGGAAACACTTACCAGTACATTGTTGTGATAACTCAGGATGAGTATAAGAGTGGCGCTCTTGACAATGTTGTAAAAAAATATTTCAAGAACTCATACCTTGGAGTGGTATCCTCTCTAATTAAAGAGGAGCAGATATCTTTGGAGGAGCTTCGCAAACTTATCGAATCTGTTGAGAAATCCTCTAAAAAGTGATAGCTATGGGTGAGTTTTTTGTCTATATATTAAAGTCTTCATTATGTTTGTCTGTGTTCTATCTTTTTTACAAATTGCTGCTAACCAGGGAGACATTCCATAGCTTTAACAGAGTGGTTCTTATCATAATTTTTCTCCTCTCTGTTTTGATCCCTTTTATTGAAATTTCTCTAATTAAAGAGAGAGGGATATCGGAACTCTCTCTTAATTTGGATTCAATTATAGAGATGTTCGGGAGTGTTCCGTCACAAGATGGTGCAATAGAGGGATCCGGAAGAGTTATATCCTGGCCTGCTATTGCGCTTGTTATATACCTGACAGGAGCAACGGTAACATCTGTGGTATCGGCAATCTCTTTTATAAGAATGTCTATGCTTCTTATGAATAAAAATTCGCGGAGAGAAGCAGTCGGCAATGGAGTTACACTTATTATACATAAAATAGAGGTTTCACCATTTTCGTGGATGAGGTATATTGCAATAAATGAGAAGGACTACAACGAAAATGCAAGAGAGATACTCTCACATGAGATGGCTCATATAAAATGCCTGCACTCTGCAGATATAATTATTGCCGAGATAATGAGAATAGTCCATTGGTTTAATCCGGCAGCGTGGTTATTAAAGCAGGAGATTAGGAATATTCACGAATTTCAGGCAGATGAGCAGGTAATAAACAGTGGCATCGATGCAAAACAATACCAACTATTATTAATTAAAAAAGCTGTTGGCGACAGACTCTACACTATGGCCAACAGCTTTAATCACAGTAAACTTAAAAACAGAATCACCATGATTACAAAGAAAAAATCAAATCGTATGGCATCACTTAAAGCGATGTTTGTCTTACCTTTAACTCTTTTGGCAGTTGTCGTTTTTGCAACAGAAAAGGTTAATACCGCTATGATACCTATTTCGGAGGTCAAAGTTACAGATTTTATCCAAAATGAGACTACAAAAAAGATCTCAAAAAGCTTAATGATTGTCCTAAGCGGAGATAAAGCATCATCTGTAAATGGAGATATAGTTGCATCTGTAAATGGAGATAAAATTCTATTTGCAAAAGGAGATAAAGTTGCAACTGTAAATGGAGATAAAGTTCCATTTGCAAAAGGGGATATAGTTGCATTTGCAAAAGGGGATAAGGCAGATTCTACAAAAAAAGTCAAGGTCAGAATGGTCTTAAAAGACAAAGATTCATCAAAAATGGTTTATAGTATAGCTTCGAAAGATAGCCTGAAATCTTCTGTTATAGTTATAGATAACAATAAGATTATTAAGGCAGAAAATAAAAATGAGATAATACTAGTAACAGGAGAGATGAGTGTTGTGAGGGTTACAAGTGCAGATGACAAAAAACTAGTAACAGGAGAGAAGAGTGTTGTGAGGGTTACAAGTGCAGATGACCAAAAACCACTTATTGTTGTTAACGGAGAGATTAAAAAGCCAGCATTTGATATCTCCAACTACTCACCCGAGTCCATTCAATCAATTAGTGTCCTTAAGGGCGAAAAAGCATTATTGAAGTACGGAGATAAAGGAAACAATGGTGTTATTGAGATTACATTAAAGGAGGGTGCACAAATTATCGATGTTAAAACAGAAAAAATTGTTAAAACTAAAGAAAATGGCAACAAAAAAGAGGAGAGAAGAGAGCTAAGAGTAAGAGGGGTTAGCCCAATTATCATAAACAGTTCTGATTCGGTAAAGAGTGAAATTAGAATCAGAAGCACTGGAAATTTTCAAAATCCTATTTACGTTATTGATGGAGAAATTATGAAGGAGGGAGATGATATTAATAAAATCAAGCCGGAAAATATTGCCTCAATTACTGTGTTGAAAGATAAGTCGGCTGTCGAAAAATACGGAGAAAAAGGGAAGAACGGAGTTATAGAAGTGACTCTAAAAAAGTAAATAAAAAGCAATTAACTCAAAATATTTTGTACCTTTGATGACTTTTTATTAAGCATTTTATAGACAAAATATTACATAATGAAACAAGATCTTCAGATATCAGAACTGATAAAGAAAGAGGAGAACCGTCAACTGCACGGTATTGAACTAATAGCATCAGAAAATTTTGTCACACCGCAGGTGCTCTCTGCATTGGGCTCTGTTTTGACCAATAAATATGCCGAGGGTTACCCCGGTGCAAGATATTACGGAGGATGTGAGATTGTAGATCAGGTAGAACAACTGGCAATAGACAGACTATGCCAGTTGTTTGATGCCGAATATGCAAATGTCCAGCCTCATTCGGGTGCTCAGGCAAATATGGCTGTTTTTATGGCTTGTTTGAAGCCGGGAGATACCTTTATGGGTCTCGATCTGGCTCACGGAGGACATTTAACTCATGGCTCTCCGGTAAATATGTCCGGAATCTGGTACAACGCAGTTGCCTATCAAGTTAGCGAGGAGACAGGGCTTGTGGACTACGATGAGATGGAGCGTAAAGCGTTGGAGTGTAAACCAAAAATGATTATTGGAGGAGCATCTGCCTACTCCCGAGAGTGGGATTGGGCAAGAATGAGAGCTATTGCAGATAAGGTTGGAGCTCTGTTTCTTGTGGATATGGCTCATCCGGCAGGACTTATTGCAGCAGGACTACTTAAGAACCCTGTAGAGCATGCCCATATTGTAACATCCACAACCCATAAAACACTCAGAGGCCCAAGGGGTGGAGTGATTCTAATTGGGAAGGACTTTGATAATCCATTCGGGATCAAAACACCTAAGGGAGAGATAAAGAGGATGTCTGCTGTTCTTAATTCAAGTGTATTTCCCGGAATTCAGGGCGGACCACTTGAGCATTGCATCGCCGCAAAAGCTGTCTCTTTCTTTGAGGCGCTTCAGCCGGAATTCAAAGCCTATCAGCTACAGGTTCAAAAAAACGCACAAGCGATGGCAGCTGCCTTTGTTGAGAGAGGGTATAAGATTGTTTCAGGTGGAACCGATAATCACCTGATGCTGATAGATCTTAGAAGTAAATTCCCGGAGCTTACAGGAAAAACAGCCGAGAAGATACTTGTTCTTGCAGATATTACTGTTAATAAAAATATGGTTCCTTTCGACAGCAGATCACCGTTTCAGACTTCAGGTATCAGAGTAGGTACGCCAGCTGTAACCTCACGAGGTCTTCTTGAAAAGGATATGCCATTTATTGTTGAACTTGTAGACAGGGTTCTTTCTAACCCGGAAGATGAGGCAGTTACTGCAGAGGTAAGGGAGCAGGTAAGGAAGAAGATGCATGGACTACCATTGAATATATGGTAGTTTAATTCATCTCGATTATTTCTGAAGAGATAACAGATTCAGGCGGATCAGCAACAGGCTGTTCCGCCTCTTTTTTGTCGAATAAGGAGAATTTGGGCCTATCCGGTACAGTGCCAAAATAGAGTCTTGTATGCGGAAACTGTGGCATTGCCTGTGTCATAACGTAATCTCTCTGAGAAGGAATAACTCTTCTGTCAGTGACATCGTATCTTGTAGCAGGTCTCTCGTCAAAACGTAGTAAAAACCCCCTAAGTTGCTTTTTGTCAGGTTCAAGATCTATTATAGGATAGATATCACTCTTTAGGTTTTCAAAATATTTTACTCTTTGGAGAGATCTATCTTTTATATCTGCAGTCATAGTTTTACACTCTTTCTGATTCATTGTAGTAAGAATACTATCTTCCGCAAGAAAGAATATGAGGTTTACACCACCAAATGCATCGAATCGTCTTAAATCTCCTTCGGTAAAGTGCGCGACAATATCTGCAGATTTGATTTGGTTATAGTGTAAAGAGTCCTCTTTTGTAATAACAAATGCATTGCTAAGAAGCTCTGTTTTCTTAAGTTTACTCTCCGATATTATAAGCTGAATGCTGTCTCCCGTAAATTGGTTATTGTCATTCCAAAGCACGGGTTTTTTGTAAAGTCTTATAATTGAATCAATTGAATTGAACATAAGGGAGTCGCATCTTCCCTGAAAATCGCTCCGGAAGAATCTGATATCGCGGTTTGCACTTATGAACCTTATTTGAGTTGTATCTTTCTCTATTACAGGCATAAGAGTTTTGAGTGAATCCGGAGTATGAGTTAGATTGGAATCAATTTGAGGTGTTCGCAGCAAAGCTTCCGGAGATGTTTTGAGTGAATCCGGAGTAAGAGTTAGATTGGAATCTAATAAATCTGTTCGAGTTAAGACTGCCGAAGCAGTTCGGATTGAGTCTTGCACAGAAGTTGTCAATAAATTATCTGTGCGGGTTTTAATGGAGTCTGCCGGAGGAGGTGCCACAGAGTCAGAGTCCTTACCTGCAGTAACAGGAGGAGTGTTTTTTGACTGCTTTTCTGCTTTATCGCCGGGTTTTGCACCCGGTTTATTAAACATCTCTCTAATAGGGTCTACAAGACTCATTGAGTATCTCTTCTCCGACTGTGCCACTGTGGCTGAGTCTGCCAAATATCGTGGCAGGATGCTGTATAACATAGTGTCAGCCGCAATAAAGAGAGTGTCGGGGATGCCATCCTCCAAAGAGTAATAGGCGATCGAAGGTCTTTTATATAGCTCTGCAAAGGTTGGATTATCTTTGTAGCGGACAAAGTCAGAGAAGAGGATAACAGATTGAACAGTGTCCAGTATCTGTACATTATCATATAACTCTGCCATAGAGACCTCTCTCTCGTAGTATATTCTGCGGGCTCTTATCTCATTATCGGGAGTGAGCATATAGGCATTATTCTCAAAATTGTAGATCTCACTCTCCCGGTTATACCACCCCGTCTCGGAGCTTAAGAACCCTTCGTTTTGCCATACCACAACACGACCTAAGAAATCAACACGTTTTTCACCTCCCCAATAGGCGAGAGAGTCAGATTTGAGAACAAGTGAATCGGAGCTGAGTTGTACATTTTGGATAAACTTAAAACGTTCAATCTTTGAGTGATAATAGCCGTAATCGCTCTCAATTACACTTCCGTTCTTATCCATCATACTCCCACCGTTATAGAAATATGCAATACTATCTTTGGTATTGTAGTCAAGATAATGAGTGCGCAATCTATTGCTGTCGGCATCTGTGAGCTCAACCAGATTCCCCCGGACTTTGGCAAGTGAGCTGTCTGCTATATAGTGAATCCGGTCTCCGGTTAGAATCGTTTTATCCTGAATTATTCTAACGTTACCTATAGCATCAATTATGTTATAGGTAACATCCCAAAGAGCGGTATCACAAATTATAAGTGCGTTGTTATGTAAGAACTGAGCCGATCCTGTAACTCTTCTTTGCTCTCTGTAATCGTTCTTGTATGTCTCCGCGGTTTTGGCTTTAATGAGTCTTACAAGGCGATCCTCTCCCTTAGAGTTCTGCTGTGAGTAAAGGGAGATAGAGAGAGATAAAAGGAGTAGCAGAAATGACAGTCTCAGTCTCATTTAATCCAACCCTCTTTAAGAAATGGACAGTGTTGGAAAATAGAATCTATACGAATAAAAGTACTCTCCCTCTTTTTTTGGATAAACTCATCTATTGCCTTCATTGCAAGCCTGTTTCGTGCCTCGTTTTGTAGAATTGAGAAATCTTGCTCGTAAGTGGCTACATGAGAAGGTATAACCTTTTCTAGCTTGATGATTTTATAAATGGTATTGCCACTTCTTCCCTCGTTATCGGTAGTCTCAAAGGGCTCAGATATTTCACCCACTTTAAGATCCTTAATAATGCTGTAATCTAAAGGTTTAAGCTGATCTTTTTCGAAATATGCCGAACCCGAATATTCGTCCGCAACAAGTCCTCCGTTGATATATGACTTAGGGTCATGCGAGAATCTTCTTGCTGCAAGTTCAAAAGTTATACTGTCTGCAGTAATAAGATCTTTAATACTATCCAGCTTGTTAAAAGCTTTGGATCTGTCTTCGTTGGTATACTCTGGTCTTAGAAGTATATGCCTTGCATTGAACATATCTCCCTCTTTTTTTACCATCTGAATAAGGTGAAATCCATCGGGAGTCTCAACAATCTGAGAGACCTGACCCTCTTTAAGAGACATTGCGGCATCTGCAAAAGCAGGCCAATAGAGAGTTTTGGATGCCATTCCAAGCTCCCCCCCCCGAATTGCGCTGCCGGGGTCTTTTGAATATAAGGTTGCCAGAGTGCTGAATCTCTCCCCTTTGATAATTCTGTCGCGAAACTCTAGCAGTCTCTCTTTTACAGAAAGAACCGAGTTCTCTTTATCAGGATAGAGCGCTATCTGAAGGTATTTATATTGTGTGGATATAATTGGGAGACTATCCTTAGGAGTCTCTCTATAGAACCTCTCAACATCGGATGGGGTGAGCTCAGGTGCTGTCTGCGCAACCTTGTTTCTCATCTCCTGGGTGAGAAACTGCTCGTTAAGAGCCTCTCTCCACTCATCCCTGACCTTGAAAATTGGCTTCTTGAAGTACTCTTCGGCTGCCTTCTCTCCTCCGAGTTGGGTAAGAACCTCCTGCATTCTGCGATTAAGCTCTCCCTCAACATTGTCCGGGCTTACCTGAATACTGTCAAGTCTTGCCTGAGTAAGAAAAAGTTTTTGTGTAAGCATATTCTGCAGCACTTCACATCTAATGTTTTGATCGGATTTCACCCCCTGAAGCATCATCATTTGAACCTCCTGTTCCAGAGAAGAGAGCTGGATCATATCATTGCCAATGAGAGCTATTGTTTTGTCTATTAATCCCTTTTCATATCTCTGTGCAAAAAGAGTAGTGCCGGATGCCGCAATAAAAAGCAGAGTAACCAGGATTCCTTGAATCTTATTCTTCATATTAAGGGTTATCGTTAATGTTGGTTTTAATTAAATTCTTTTCAAGTGCCTCTTTTATAAGGTCCTTTTCTAAACGTGCTATGAGGTTTTGTTTTCTTCTGCTGATAATTATCTCTCTTATTCTGGGTAGATAGTACTCAAACGGAGGTGTACCTTCCGGAGCAATCCTCTCGGTAACATAGGCAAAATAGTTGTACAGGGAGTCTCTTGCCTCTATATACTGTTTATTGTCAAGCTCTCTTTCGCAGTAGTAGAGATCAACCGGCATCTCCCGGGCTAAAAGAGAGAGATCGGTCCACTGGTTGTTGAAGTTGTTATATCTGTCTGCTGAGTTGTATGAGAGACTCTCAAGTTCGTCTATCTCCTCAAGAGAGTTTGCTTTATACAGAGATCTGATTCTCTCAAGATTGGGAGATTTGGAAGAGACTTTTATAACTCTACCTCTTACAACGGAGTTTCTCAGAGTCATATTTGCAGAGTTGGTCACATAGTAATCTCTGGCCTCCTCCTCTGTAACAAGTGTGTCAAGCCGTTTGTCTATGTATAGTTTTTCATAACGGTAAGCCAGAAGAGAGTTTCGGTAGTCCTCAATCTCCCTCTCCATATCTTTCTCGCTCTTAAGGAGCTCACTCTCTGCTTTTGCAATTAGAAGGTATTTGAGTGCCCAAGAGTTCACATACTGCCTCAGCATCATAATGCTGTCACCGTGTGGTGTTCCCGGAGGAATAAGTGTGCGGATATCACTTTTATAAAGATACTTATCTCCAACCCTTGCCACAACATCCTCTCCGGAGCGGAACTCCAGAAACTTGCAGGAGGTGAGTGCAAGTATTAAGAACAGTATGTAAATTTGCTTCATAAATAAGGTTAAATGCCCTGTATATTATAGATTTTAAACCTATCTTGTGTAGTTAGGAGATTCACGTGTAATGGTAACATCATGAGGGTGATTCTCAATAACTCCTGCAGATGTAATTCTTACGAACTGCGATTTACGAAGCTCTTCAAGATCCTTTGCCCCGCAATAACCCATCCCTGCTCTTAATCCGCCAACAAGCTGATAAACAACCTCACTCAGCGTACCTTTGTACGGAACTTGTGCAACAATCCCCTCCGGAACCAGCTTTTTGACATCCTCCTCCATATCCTGGAAATAACGGTCCTTAGAGCCCTGCTGCATTGCCTCAAGAGATCCCATTCCCCGGTAAGATTTAAACTTTCTGCCGTTGAGAATTATGGTGTCTCCCGGTGACTCCTCTACTCCTGCAAACAAAGACCCTGCCATAATTGTGCTTGCTCCTGCCGCCAGCGCCTTTACAATATCTCCGGAGTATCTTATCCCTCCGTCTGCAATAATTGGTATCCCGGTACCCTTGAGTGCCTGAGCCGCAAGCATTATAGCTGTAAGCTGAGGAACACCAACACCCGCAATAACACGTGTTGTGCAGATAGAGCCGGGTCCTATTCCCACTTTTACGCCGTCTACATTACACTCTGCCAGAGCCTTAGCCGCTTCGAATGTGGCAATATTCCCGGCAATCACTTCAAGTCTCGGGAATGTCTCCTTAACCTTTTTAACGGTCTGTAATACATAAACTGAGTGACCGTGTGCAGTATCAACTACTATAGCGTCTATCCCCACAGATACAAGCTTCTCAACTTTAAGTATTGTATCTGCTCCCACACCCACAGCGGCAGCCACCCTTAATCTTCCCTTCTCATCTTTACTCGCATGAGGGTTGTCCTTGATTTTGGTTATATCTTTGTAGGTAAGAAGCCCAATTAAAACCCCGCTCTCGTCAACAACCGGGAGTTTTTCAATTTTGTAATTTTTAAGAATTAAAGAGGCCTGTTGAAGATCTGTTCCGCGAACGGCCGTTATGAGGTTCTCTTTTGTCATTACCTCAGAAATAGGGGTCTTCATGTTATCAATAAAGCGAAGATCCCGGTTTGTTACAATCCCTATCAATCTATTCTTCTCGTCTACAACAGGAATTCCTCCAATCTTATTCTCTTTCATCAGAAAAAGAGCATCTCCTACAATTCCGTCTTTATGGATGGTAATAGGATCATAGATCATGCCATTCTCCGCCCTCTTAACCTTTCTTACATGCTCCATCTGCATCTCTATAGGCATATTTTTGTGGATTACACCTATACCGCCTTCGCGAGCCATCTCTATGGCAAGCTCTGCCTCTGTAACTGTATCCATAGCTGCAGATACTACCGGTGAGCTGATTCTGATATTTCTTGAAAAGTAAGAGGAGACATCTACATCTCTGGGAAGAACCTCACTTTTTGCAGGTATGAGAAGTACATCATCAAAGGTAAGACCTTCGGGAATAATGATATTGGCCAATGATTGCATAACTGTGTTTTTTATAATCTGCAAAGATAATGAAAAATGGTTACGGGATAAAGAGTCTGGATTGAAATGTGTCACGCTCCTCGAGTCTCTTCTCAAGCATCCGGATAAGCTCTACATTGCGGATAAACCCCCATGGATTGTTGTTGACAAATCTGGGAGGGAGCTCTCCGGCGAATCTTTCAATGAAAATATCCGGTCGGAGAATCTCCAGAAAGTCTGTAAAGAAGTCTAGATACTGCGGCAAAGACATCTCTGTGAACTCATTAGGATTAGAGGCATACTCTTTTTCCATTATAGTCCCTTTGACAATCTGTAACTGATGAAACTTCACGGATTGGAGAGGGAGTCTGTTTATCTCAATTGCATACTGCATCATCTCCTCTCTGCTCTCACCGGGTAATCCAAAAATAAAGTGTGCTCCCATATGAATTCCTCTCTCAGCAGTTTTGATAATTGAGTCAACTGCGCATTTATAGTTGTGTCCCCTGTTGATTCTTTGAAGAGTTTTATCGTGAATAGACTCAACGCCGTACTCTACAATGACAATATGTTTTTGGGACAACTTTGACAGAAGATCAAGTTTATTATCGTCAACGCAATCGGGACGTGTCCCTATTACCACTCCTGCTACAAGGGGGTGGGATAGAGCTTCAAGATATCGGCTCTCAAGGGTCTCTGCCGGGGCGTGTGTATTGGAGTAGGGTTGAAAGTAGGCCAGATACTTCTCTGCTTTACGATATCTTCTTTTATGAAATTCAATCCCCTCCTCCAGTTGTTGGGATATTGTCTTATCCGGAGTACTGTATGAGGGGTGGAAAGCTTCATTATTACAGTATGTACAGCCACCTGTTGTAATGCTTCCGTCTCTGTTGGGGCAGCTAAAGCCCGCGTCTATAACTATTTTCTGTAGTCTGCTTCCGTACATCTCCCGGAAATACCCTACATATGAGTTGAATCTTCTGTTTCCGTTAAAGCGCATATTTATATATATCTGTTAAAGCAAAGATATCAGAATAGTACCTTTACCACAGCTTTTTTGATTATCCCTTCGCCTATAAGCGGAGCATGGGCGTCATGAGGGAAGATTATTGCCATATTTCCGGGAGAGAGAATCAGGAAATTTTCCGGCTCCTCTTCAAGAAAAGCGATATCTCTCGTCTGGTCATAGGGGATGTTATCTCCCACACACTTGCCCCTGTCTCTGAAACCTATAGTCTCACTGCCCTCAAGAAGAATATGTATATCTATATATGAGTCGTGTACCTCAAGTTTAGGAAGTTCCATCCCTTTGCCTTCGCCCTCCCAAATTGTACAGTAGATCTCACGTCCCGATATCTCATACTCTCCCGGTTTAAGATCTTCCAATCTGTTTTTGGAGATATACTCGTAAGCTTTCTGAAACCTTGGATGTAAATTGACGTAGCGGTCTAAACCCTTTAAAGAATCTGTTATCATAAGTCACTATTTTTATGCAAATATAGTATCTTTGTAAGGATATACTAACCCCTCATAATTTAAGT
>JAUYTB010000301.1 GCA_030695305.1 Bacteroidales bacterium | reverse complement strand
TAAAATGTTCAAGATTGATTGTTTCAAAAGGGGGAATCCCAAATGGTGTATTCCACTCTGTAAGAAGTGGATTGCCTGTCGGCTTCTTTGGTGTACATGAAGCTATAACAGCTACTGTTACCAGTGCCATAATAAGTGATTTTTTCATTATATTAAGGTTTGATTATCCAAGGTAAGATTTTAGTAGTTTGCTTCTCGCACTGTGCCTTAGTCTTCTTATCGCCTTCTCCTTTATCTGGCGAACCCTCTCCCTTGTGAGACCGAAAAACTCGCCTATCTCCTCTAAAGTCATCTCGCTTGTACCGATTCCAAAAAAATACTTGACAATATCTCTCTCCCTCTCTGTAAGCGTAGATAACGCTCTCTCAATCTCTTTATTAAGAGACTCATTAACAAGACCCCTGTCTGCATTTGGCGAATCATTATTCACCAGCACATCCAGAAGGTTATTATCCTCGCCATCTACAAAAGGGGCATCAACTGAGACGTGACGACCTGATACCCTCAAGGTATCTGCAATCTTCTCTTTTGGAATATCTAGTATCTCAGATAGCTCCTCGGGTGATGGCATCCTCTCGTTCTCCTGTTCAAATTTTGACAGGGCCTTATTGATTTTGTTAAGAGATCCGACCTGGTTTAAAGGGAGTCTTACAATCCTTGATTGCTCGGCAAGAGCCTGAAGAATTGATTGCCTTATCCACCAAACAGCATAAGAGATAAATTTAAACCCTCTTGTTTCGTCAAATTTCTCTGCAGCCTTTATTAGACCAAGGTTACCCTCGTTAATAAGGTCTGGAAGACTAAGCCCTTGGTTCTGATATTGTTTGGCTACAGATACAACAAAACGGAGATTGGCTCTTGTTAATTTTTCAAGAGCCTCCTGATCTCCCTTTCTTATTCTCTGAGCTAATTCAACCTCATCTTCTACTGTTATAAGTTCCTCTCTCCCAATCTCTTGAAGATATTTATCAAGAGAAGCACTCTCTCTGTTGGTAATTGATTTAGTTATCTTAAGCTGTCTCATTTATAAATAGGTAATGTGCGGCAAAGCTAATAAAAATATACCGATGCACAAAAAATCACAACCCCATACCATAGTATATAACCCTTCCGTCAGGATATACACCCTCGATTAGAAGGGATCTTCTGCTCCTCTGAACTGCCATCTGAAGCTCTCGGATATTTCTTACAGGAAGCTGATTAATATGAGTAATTATATACCCTTCACCAATACCTGTATCCTTGAACTTCCCGGAAGAGACCCTAACAACCTCAACGCCCCACTTAACACCTGCTTTTTCAAGTTTGTCCTTTGATGCATCAGAAAGATCTGCTCCAAACAATTTGAAAACTCCTTCGCGCTCTGCGGCTGCCATTGTACCTTCGGCATCTCTACCCTTTAGAACAACAGCAAGCTCTTTTTGTTTACCATCTCTGATTATATTTACAACAATCTTCTCATCTGGCCTGTATCTTGATATCTGCTCCTGAACAGCGGGAGAAGAGTTAACATCCACACCATTTACAGAGATAAGTACATCACTCTCCTTAATCCCTGCCTTCTCTGCAGCCCCTCCGGGTAGCACCTCAGCAATAAATACACCTCTGGTACCCTTTAGCCCCTTCTCTTTTACAAGGTCTCCATCAATGTTTCTCATAGAGATTCCAAGCATAGCCCTTTGAACCGTACCGAAATCCATTATATCTTCTACGATCTTCTTTACAATGGTTGTAGGCACAGCAAAAGAGTAGCCGGTAAAAGCACCTGTTTTTGAGGCAATTGCTGTATTAATCCCAACAAGTTCTCCTCTTGTGTTAATTAGCGCCCCTCCACTATTGCCAGAGTTAACAGCAGCATCAGTCTGTATAAACGCCTCAATTTTAAATTCGCCATCCATAGATGGCATACTTCTCGCCTTAGCACTTACAATACCGGCTGTTACAGTAGATCTTAGATTGTACGGGTTTCCTATTGCCAGAACCCACTCCCCAAGTCTCAATGCGTCAGAATTTCCAAATGTTATATAAGGCAGATTCTTAGCATCAATCTTTAGAAGAGCAATATCTGTTGCCGGGTCTGCACCAACAACCTTAGCAGAAAACATCTGATTGTTTTCAAGAGTAACCTGTATTTCGTCGGCACCTTCTATTACGTGATTGTTAGTGACTATATGACCATCTGGATTTATAATAACACCGGAACCGGCTCCAATCTGCTCTCTGGGCATCTGCGGCTGACCATACCCAAAAAAGAAATCTAACCAAGAGTTGGATTGAGGAGACCCACGTTTAACAACCTTTACATGAACAACAGCTTTGACTGCACTCTCTGCTGCAAAGGTAAAATCAGGGAACTCTGCAGCACTGAAATTTGTCTTGTGAACAACAGGCAGTGTCTCTGTATGAACATAGGTTTTACCATTATCTCTCCTTAACGAGAGAATAGAATAGGATGTTAATCCACTAATTAAAACAGTTAAAAACAAATAGATAATAAAATTACGTTTCATGACTTTAAAAGTTTTAAATCATAAAAAACAAATTATATGCCATAACTTATTTTTTTTATCTTTGTAAAAAATATGAGAATATGAAGTTTGTAGTTTCAAGTTCTGAGCTTTTAGCTCGTCTTTTGTCTGTTTCAAGAGTTATTTCATCAAAAAACACTATTCCTGTTCTGGACAATTTTTTATTTGTCCTAAAGGATGGTTATCTGCAAATAACTGCATCAGATTTGGAAACCAGTCTTAAAGCAGGACTACCAATCGAGAGCGTAGAAGAGGAGGGAGAGATAACTGTCCCTGCAAGACTTCTTGTGGACTCTTTAAAAGAGTTTGCAGATATTCCGCTTGAATTTAAAGCAGATCCCGGCAAATCCTCAATTGAGATTACATGGGCAACCGGCAACTCAACTCTGCCATGTACTACTGCTGACGACTATCCGAGTATTGCTTCCATATCGGATGACCGAACCGAGATATCTATGAATTCCCAAATATTGCTGGAAGGCATCAATAGGACTCTATATGCAACTGCAGAAGAGGAACTTAGACCTGTTATGAACGGAATCTTCTTTGATATCTCCACAGACTCGCTTACACTAGTTGCTTCAGATGCACACAAATTGGTGTGTTTTACAAGACATGACATAAAGTCAGAGCAAATCTCATCATTTATTCTTCCAAAAAAACCATCTTCTATTCTAAAGAATCTGCTATCAAAAATTGATGAGAATGTAAAGATTCTTTTCGATCAGAGAAATGCTTATTTTGAATTTGAATCATTTGTATTGGTTTGCAGACTTGTTGAGGGGAATTATCCTGCCTACCGTTCTGTTATTCCAAAAAACAATATCAATAAACTGATTATTAACCGTCAGGATTTTCTAAACTGTACAAGAAGAGTCTCTGTTTGCTCAAATCAGGCAAGTAGTCTCATCAAGCTTAAATTATCATACAATCAGCTTGTAATATCTGCACAGGATTTGGATTTCTCAATATCAGCCCACGAGAGACTTAGTTGTCAGTACGAAGGAGACCCTATGGAGATTGGTTTTAAATCTACATTCCTGGTAGAGATATTGACCAATATGCCATATACCGACATCTCCCTAGAACTCTCAGATCCGTCAAGAGCTGCATTGATTCTCCCTTCGGGACAGAATGACCCTATGGAGGATATTCTCGCATTGATCATGCCAATGATGGTTAGTG
>JAUYTB010000296.1 GCA_030695305.1 Bacteroidales bacterium | reverse complement strand
CGACCTGACTCGCATAGAGAGCTACATAACTTGGGTTTTTGATACTCTCACCCTTATTGAAAATGAAAGTGAAGTCACCGAGAGTTTTGCTCTCTTTTAGAATCTTTACCAGATAGAACCCTCCTAGGTCAAAAGTCTTCTCAATAAGGTATATAGTACTTTTTGAGAGAGAATTACCTGCCAGGTCACCCAGATTTTCAAATCTAGTTATTGTTTCCAGCTGTGTTTTTTGGAAGCGTAAAGGGTCAAAAGACCATCTTTTGTTTAGCAACTCAAATCCTAGGAATGAGGCAGCATCAATTAGCTTGTCATCTATACCTGCAAGCTCTACTGTTCTGAAATCCTTTCCATTATCTTCAAATATATTGAGAAAAGCATATCTGGCTCCCGATATATTTCTGGCAACATCCAGAATTTTACGATAGTCCGGACTCTCCCCGGAGAATTTGATAAACTCTTGTGAAACATCTATGAGACACCTTAATATCTCCTCCTCATTTAATCCTGATTTGCTACTCATAAAAACATGATATTATTGTGTGAGCAGTCAAAAAAATGCCAAAACATCTATGAATCGGCCTGCATCTACAAATATAAAAAAAGATAGTGTGATATAATTAATTTTTTAGTTATTAAATTTACAAAAATAAACCTCTGTATTATGAAGAACTACATTATTTTTGGCCCTCCGGGAGCAGGTAAAGGGAGCCAGGCGGTGATACTTTCCAAAAAATACAACCTCAAACATATCTCAACCGGCGACATCTTGAGAGAGGAGATTAAAAACGGAACAAAATTGGGACTTAAGGTCAAATCTCTTATGGATGAGGGAGCTCTGGTAAGTGACGATATTATCCTTGAGATTATTAAGAGCGTTATCCTTAATGCAACGGGTTACTCAGGTTTTTTGTATGACGGGTTCCCAAGAACCATATATCAGTTTAGCGCTTTGGATGAGTTTCTTCAAAAGATCGGGCAAAAAGTAGATGCAGTTATCTCGCTGGTGGTTAAGGAGGAGGTCTTAATAAGAAGGATGCTTCGCAGAGCAGAAATTGAGGGGAGAGCAGATGATGCCGATATTAATGTTGTAAAAACCAGAATTAGCACATACCGGGAGCAGACAGAGCCCCTGATTGAGATATTCGAAAAGAGGGGTAACTACTATCCACTGGAGGGAGATACTACAATTGAAAAGAACTTTAATGAAATCTGTGAGCTTATAGACGGCCTGATATGATTTCTCCATATAGTTTTCATTATTTCAAATTACTACTGATGCGTTAAATTTTAAAATAATTTTAGTTCATTGACATTTTGTTTTTGATTGAGTAATTCAGGTTTTGTAAGGAGTTCATCGAGGT
>JAUYTB010000057.1 GCA_030695305.1 Bacteroidales bacterium | reverse complement strand
GTGAGAATTAAATTCTTTTCGGAAATGGGGAATTAACTCACTATTAATTTACTCGTTATCAATTAATCGTTAACCGCAATGATAGAATTTTTTTACAAGTTCTCTCATTAATTCCGGTTTGGCTTTGATCTCTTCTCTTATATTTGAGTCGTTATATGACTTCAACTTCTCTATTACTCCATCTATCAGAGCAGGACTAAAGACTCCACTATCCTCGTAAACAGCTCTCATCCTCTCAAGCTCATTAGCCGATTGTGAACACGAAGATGGTAACTGTTCCAGAGCATCTAATTTTTGGGAGTGTTTGTGATCGTGAATATTAACATCAACATATGAGAGAGATGCAACTTCAAGCGGATTATTCAGCCGGAATCCGTATGTGGCAGCAACAGTCAGACCAGCCAGCATCAGATATATATCTGCAGAACCGTCCGGAGAGCGCATCTCCACTGTCTGTTTGTCCTTTTTACCCCGTCTGTTCTCCTTCTCAAGAGGGTTTGCTATGTGAAGCATATCATTGTCACCTAGCCATCCCAGAGGTACCCTTACCAATACAGATCTGTTGCGATCGCCCCAGCAGATGCTTGTTGGCGCCTCCTGGTGAGGTACGAGTCTAAAGTAGGATGTGGGATTTGTATTCCCGAATGCAGTAAGGGATGCCGCACAGCGGATATAACCAGCTATAGCAGTAAGTGCCTCCTCAGATAACTTCCCATCCTTAATCATAACAGAATCTCCGTTCTTCATAAGCCGGGTGTGGAAGTGAAGACCGCTACCTGCTTTTCCCTCTGTTATTTTTGGAGCAAAAGTTACATTAAGATTGTATTTTAGAGCAAGTGTCCTGATAATCCATTTGGCAATGATAAGCTGATCTGCAGCTCTGAGAACAGGAGTAACAAGAAACTCAATCTCGCTCTGTTCATAATTGACTCCATCGAGAGAGAAGTTCCCCACTTCGGAGTGGCCGTATTTAATCTCTCCACCACATTTTGCTATAAGATTCATGGCTTCGCACCTAAACTCTTCGAACTTGGTGAATGGGGAGGATTCGTGATAACCTCTTTGATTAGCTGTCGGATAAAGCAGATTCTCATTGTCCGAAATGTAGAATTCAAGCTCACCCATTGCCTCAAATGCAAGCCCGGTTTTTGCGGTAAAGTTATCAGATGCCTTTTTTAAAGTCTGTTCCGGAGAGCTCTCCAGTGGCAGACCATCCTTGGTAAAGTATGAGCAGAGCAGACCAATAGTTGGAATTTGTGAAAATGGGTCCTGATATGCAGTTGAAAAACGGGGAATCACGTAAAGATCGCTCGAGCCGGCTTCAATATATGGGAAAAGACTGGATCCATCTACCCTCTCTCCGTAGGTAAGAAAACTCTCCAGATATTCCAGGTTTGATACTGTGAAATTCAGGCTCTTTAACCTCCCGTCTGCTGCAACATAACGGAAATTAACCATTCGGATGCCCTTGTCGGTAATATATTTAATAATATCCCCCTTTGTGAAATTTTCAGGAGATTTTTGCAAGTGCGCAACTAGAGGATTAATGTTATAATCAATAAATGGATCCATATTACATTACAGATATTAATAAAAAATAGAGAATATGTTTAATTATTATTACAAATGTAAATAAAATTGGGGAAATTATAATATTGTCCGGTTTTTTTATTTTAATAACTTTGTGCTTGTGAAAAGATATGGCAGATTAACAGTGATTGTTACATCAATCTTAATTTCGGCAGCTGCATTTACAGTTGCCGTTCTTTACTTTGTACAAAGTAGAGTAGATAGACCTTTGTTGGCTCAAATAGAAGATTATGACTCTATTAACGCAGTTCCGGTAGATGCTTCAGCAATTCTTTTTTATCCCCATTTTCAATTTTTTTATGATGAGTTTTCATCCGGGAAAACTCTTTTTGGCAGAGTTCTGATGGCCGATAATGTAATAAATCAATTTATTGAAAAACTCTCTTCAATACTACAACCAAATAAGAGTTCTGCAATTAAGGATTCAGACTGTGTTCTCTCTCTTCACTACTCTGCTAAGGACAAGGTATCTCCGCTATTTATTATTAAGTTAGACATAACAGTAATCTCTGCTATTTTAACTGCTCTCAAAACCGAATCTGATCCTGCAGGAAGAGTCTTTAACGGTATACGGATAGGGAGGTTGGGTGCTGTAGAGTATGCAACTTCCGGAGGACTCTTGATGGCATCGGACTCTCCTATGATTCTGGAGTCCTCCATCAGACACATACTCTCCGGAAACTCTGCCGCCGGGATAACTGAGTTTGCAACAATCTTTTCTCAGACAGATTTATCAAATGGAGCTATCTTCTTTAACCATTCTCAGTCAGGAAAGCTCTTTTCCGGATTTACAGAGAGAGCCGTTCATAAATTTGCTGGTTTTGTATCTGTTTTTACCGGCTGGAGCTCGTTTGGAATAAAAGCAGGGGAAGATAATTTTTTTCTTGCCGGAGGTGTTAATAATAATAGGGGAGGTGCAAATTATTCTTCTCTCTTTTCACAGGCAAAGGGGCGAACATTTAATGCAGCAAGAGTTGTTCCTTCAACTACTTTCGCAATTCTTACAATATCTGCAAAAGATATTAGACAACACATAAAAAAATTTGAAGGATTCAGAGAGTTTAGTAATAAAAGAGACCCCGCTTTTCAAAGAGATGCAGAGCGGTGGTTTTTTTCACTTGATGCAACAGAGATATCATGCGCGATACTCCCTTTTGGAGGCAAGCACGAGGGTGTGACAATAATTGGGAAAAAGAGGAGATCTTCTGGATTTATAAAAAGATTACTCAACTCAGAATCAGCTGCCGACTCTGTTGCAGTTTTCCCTTACAAAGGTTATATACCAGCCCTTTTTGGACAGTTCTTTTCTAATACCTACGAAGAGTCTGTTCTGGAGACTCCGGAGTGGATCTTTATTGGCAGGGAGAGTCTCTTAAGAGAGCTTTTTGCCGGAGGTGGGCTCTCTTTTTCTATGCATGACTATATTTTACAGACAAAGGCACATAATTTGCTGGACAGTAGAGATTGTATGTTATCACTTATTGTTAATGGCTCCCATGAAGTGGATTCTCTTATGCGCTTTTTTAAAAAGAGTGTTAGAGTTTCTGCTACAAAATCCCTGTCCGGTTCTAATATTATGATAGGTTCATTTCAGATTAAAAGTGGTGAAAATGGTGCTCCCAGAATGGAGTTATACGCTTATGCAGACTCGGTTGAGACTTTGCCATATGCCCCCAAACTCTCGTCAGGTATCATTTTTGGTGTAGACGCTGATACCGTTGTACGAATTCCTTCAGGACCATTTGAACTGATTAATTTTAACAACGGAGAGAAGGAGTATTTAGAACAGCTCCCCGGTAACTGGCTTCGTTTAACAGATAAGGATAGAAAACCATTATGGTCTGTCCCTTTTCCATCAAAAGTAAGGGGAATGGTAAGGCAGATAGATTTTTTTAGGAATGGCAAAATGCAAATGCTTTTTGCAAATGAATCCAGTATATATATGCTGGATAGGCTGGGAAGATTTGTATCGCCATATCCAAAGAGATTAGAGAGGGAGATCTTACTGGGTCCTGAGTTATATGATTTAAAAGGAGATGGAGAGTATGCTGTAATGATACTACATGTGGACAATAATCTCAGCTTGTACGACAGGTTAATGCGCCCTTATCCCGCATGGAAAGACATTTCAATTGAGGAGAGAATAAAAGAGTTCCCA
>JAUYTB010000294.1 GCA_030695305.1 Bacteroidales bacterium | reverse complement strand
GTCCACAACCCTTGCCAAGGTCTCCCTCTACAAGGTTAGTTTCACACCAAATACAAGTGACTGGTTCAGCTGACGCTTGAATGAGATCTCCCGGTCAAAAAGTAGTCTGCAGTTGTATTGTATGGTGAATATTTTATAATCTAAGCTGGCATTTAACATAGATGAAAACCGTGATTTGCCTGTATCTTTAAAGAACCCGCTTTTCATTAAGTAGAGGTTGTTGAACATTAAGCTCATAGAGACATCTTCGTTGATAGAGCGGTTGAATTTAAAGTTAAAGACAGCCGTCGGACCATGGATAAACTCACCATCACCGGTCTGCAGATCCTCTGATGAAGGGATAAAATTTTTGGTAATTATCTGTACAAAAGAATAACCCAATCCATAAGCCAGATTAAATTTATTCTTCTCCTTTAACTTTACCGAGAACTTTTTATCACCAACAAACAGAGTATGAGTTAAAAACATTGGATCCAAAAAATTTGTCTCCTGATCATCTGCCCACCCTTTAGCAAGCCGAGTCTCTGCCTTGCTCTGAAGAAAAAGCCTGACATCGGACCGCTTAAAGATTCTAATCGATGGCATTATATTAACAATAAGCTCATCCTGTGTAGTTTCCGGCTTAACGCCTGACTTTGCTATCTGCCCGAAAATTAGATTGACATCGGAATCGAAGTGAAAATTTTTAGTGCGGTAATTTAAACCCGACTCAACACTCAAAAGCCACTCCATATGCTTCCTATTCTCATTGGCATTGCTCACAGAGTGCAAAGTAACTCCCAGACCCGGCTGAAGATTGAACTCGAAAAATCTCTCCTGACCAGTTGCCATAAAAACAACTGCAAGAAACAGTATTGTAAAAACTGCTCTTTTCATATAAATTAGATATGTCAAACTAATTACTTAACGCTATCGTCGTTAATCTCGTAAACATTAACGCTATAGAGATCTAATTTAACTTTAACTGGCACCTTGACCTTTCCCTTGGTTGCCGCAAACTGCTCTGCAGATATCTTATTAAGGGTCTGCTTAAAAGGTCCGTGCTTAGTCTTGGATAGAGATTTTAGCGAAGCATTATCTTTAACATCAACAATAATTCTCCTTTCAGTTTTTAGCCGTTCGGATATTACCGTAAAAGAAAATGTGTACTTTCCAAAAGGTTTCAAATTTTTACTTAGAGAGGTGATAATCTTTTCGTTAAACGTAATCCAGATATTGATCACCGGACTTACAGATGCCGGCGGTGTCTCCGAAGCGTTAACCGGTACAATTAGCTCAAGAAAACCCTCTTCATTAGTAGTAGAGTTGATAATTGGCTCATCATCAGGCTCTAATTCTACATAAATCTCAGCACCGGGAACAGGCTCTCCGGGCAAAGGCAGATGTAAAGTGGGGGAGTGATCCCCATTAGACGGGGATAGAGGAACAGCAGTAGATTGTTCCATTAACAGTAGCACAGGTAAAAAAGCAAGCAGATACAAAGATCTTATAAAGATTTTCATTGCACACCTCCGTATTTATTAAGTTAGTCAATAAGATAATGTTTACCTACTCCCTGCTTTCTCTGGCTTGTAATCCTTTAAAACAAATTCTTTAAGATCACCTTTTTTGTACCCATCTTTAATCAACACCTTAGACATCTCAGGAATTTTTGAGAAATCCACAACAAACTGACCTGCTACTTGTGAATATTTGGGGCAAGGGGCAACAACAGAAACCAAATGAACTCTGTTCCCGTTTCCATCTAATTCATAAGCAATATAAACACAATTACCGGTTCTTACTCCTTCACTATTTGAATGTGGCTTTACCTCCACCTTTACCTTGGCCGCAATAGCAATATTGCAAAGCAGAAGAAAAGGGATAATTAGTAAAAAAAACTTAGTTTTCATAATTAAGTTATTAATAATCTATTGTTTATTACCTACTCTCTCTTCTATCTCCCTTCTCGTTTGTCTGTTTAACCGGATCATAATTTGGAATAACAAAATTCTTCAAATTACTTTTTTTGTATCCGGCCTTAAGAAGCACCTTACTCATTTCTGAGTTTGCAGAGAAATCATTTACAAAACCCTTAACATAATCGGACCACTTAGGGCATGGGCCAAAACCGGTAGCAAGAATAACAATTTCTCCTGCAGAATTCCTTTCATAAAAAGTGTATTTGCAATTATCTCCTGGTCCAGTAGAATTCGGATTTGCTGCCACACCCACCTGAACAGCAAATAGAGTGTTTGATACAAACACCAATAATAACACCAACATTAATGGAAGTAATCTTTTCATAGTCAATAAATTTAGAGTTGTAATTTATAGGCACATAAGTACTCACTAAGAACTCTATAAAGATAATAAAATTTATGACATAGAAGACCTTGGCAAGGGTTGTGGACCTTGCATGCAAATGTGGACAATCTAATTGCATGCAAATGTGGATCCTCACAGCAGGAACGCTTCGTTTACACGTTACGGGCTTATAAACCCTTTGCAGAACGGGCATGTCCAATCCTCATCCGCTCACAAGTTCGCTACTTGCGGCTGAGTTTGCCCTACTTGTGCTAGGGTTTATTATTCAGCCCGTGGAAAGATTGGCGTTCTGCTTTGGCAGAGTTTGATGTAATTATTTAATAAATAAACATATACAAATGCCAATTTTCCAATTTTGGAAAACTGCGTTTTATATCTATCTAATTCACTAACAGATACATCAAACTCTGGCAAAGCCCAGAGTTATTCTCGGGTTTTGGTTATTCTCGTAGCTGCAGCCCCATAAAAGGCAGGGAGCTATGGGCGGGAAATAACCGTAAAAACCCGGGAAATAACTCTATTCAGCCACAAAAGTCGTCAAAGTCCACAACCCTTGCCAAGGTCTCTCCTCTAAAGTCCACAACCCTTGCCAAGGTGTCTCCTCACCAAGGTTGCTTGTTCAAATGCGTAGGCCATTTTTAGGAGCTTCTCCTCTTCGAAAGATCTTGCGATAAATGTAATTCCTGTTGGTTGTCCATCTTTTGAGTAGCCCATGGGCACAGTTATACAAGGGAAATTAGCCGCCGCCGCATGGCTTGCATTGAGATTATCAATAGATAAAATTGCATCCAGCTGATGCTCATCCATAGGTGTCTCAAAGAGACGCCGCCCCTCACTTCTCAACCTGACACGCAACTCCTCCAACTCCTCCGGCTTGAGATCAACCAACGCCATCCCCTCAAAAATCGCCTGCCCATAAGGGATCATTATTAAAGAGTCTTGACTATTGTATTTTATAATCTCCTCAATGCTGCGCTCACTTATCTCCTTGCCGGCATAAACCTCCAAATATTTAGGCAGATCAATCTTCATATCTGCACTAAGCAGATTGACAAACCCATTTAAATTAATTGTAACCGGCTCAAATTCAATAGCAATACCTCCCATAGAGACAATCTTCTCTATACTAACTCTATAGAGAGAATCTACCAATAAATTCTTATTTACACCAAAACGCAACCCTTTCAAACTCCCATTCTCTAAATCGGCCAAAATAAGGTCATTACCACCCATTGCAGATAGCAGAATCGCATTATCTACCACACTCCTTGTCATAGGGCCCGGAGTGTCCAACGTACTAGAGAGAGGAACTATCCCGCTTCTGCTAAGCAATCCCACAGTTGGCTTAAAACCAACGATGGAGCTTTTGCCAGATGGAGAGAGGATTGAACCCGACGTCTCGGTGCCGATTGATGCCATAGCGTAATTGGCTGCCATTGAAACACCACTTCCCGAGCTTGATCCACCGGTATCAAAAACTCTTCTCCCATAAGCATTTAGAGTTTGACCACCAACAGCACTAAATCCATTTGGACCACCCGTAAAGAGATAATTTGCCCATTCACTCAAATTTGTTTTTCCCAGAATAATACCCCCATTCTCCTTTATCCTCTCAATAATCTCTGCATCAGGAGCATAATTATCCCTCAACAAATGCGTCCCCGCCGTAGTCGGCATCCCCCCAACATTCACATTGTCCTTCACAAGAATTGGCATACCATAAATCAGATGCTTACCGGCAGATCTCCTTCTATCCTTCACGCGCGCCTCCTTAACGGCGTTGGGGTTAATAGCAACAATCGCATTGAGCATTGTACTCCTATCATTTTCATATTTGACAATCCGGTACAGAAACCACTGAGTCAACTTTTCGTAAGTGAGCTCGCCGGACTCTATATGAGACTGCACCGTAGGGATACTCTGCTCAAAAATAAGCGGTTTAAGCCTCTGATAATCCTCCTCCGAAAAGTTCTTAATCTGACTGGCAACATTTTTCCACATCTCATTTTTATCCAGTACCTGCGACTGGATCAGTTTGAAACGCATCCTAGGAGAGGCGTGATTTGCACTCTCTGCCAACTCACCGGACTCATCATACGGAACCCACTCGGCAATAACACTCTCCGGCTGCTGTTTGCACGCAAACAACGCAATAATAATAAACAGGATAAAAAAGTCTCTTCTCATTATGTTTAGGTTTTAATCATATTAAAAGCATATCTGACTACCCTCTCAAGCAACTCCACATCACCGACACCCTCTTTTACTGTTAATTTAACTGTGAAATCCAAATACTCTTGGAAGGAGAGTGTATAAACCGCTATCTTAATTTCCCGCATCGTCTGATTCCAGTAATTATTTTAACAAGAGGTTTGTCAATAAAACCTTCAACTGATTTGTATAATCCTGACGTGGAATCATAATTTGGCATTTTTTGAGTTATAACCATAAAAGTAATAAAAATTTCACCTTGGCAAGGGTTGTGGACCTTAAATCCGTTTGTGGAAATCCATATTTGCATGCAAGGTCCACAACCCTTGCCAAGGTCTCCTCTTTCGATAAAAAAAGAGTGAAGAATAATGCTATAATCAACATTGTTCAACACTCTAAAGGCTATCTTAGCGTAGAGGTTCTCTCTGGTATGCAGATTGAAAAGATGGTAGTCTAATAAAAATCAACTGAATAGCTTTGCAAAAAAAGGCTTAGGGTGTTCGACTACAACAAAGACATCTCAACCGCTAAAGTGAATATGTCAAAAGATAAGAGTATTATATATCTGCAATAACAGTATTAATTTCGTTTACGAACTCAATAACCTTAGATTTTTCTAAGATAGAGATTTCGTATCCAACGCTTTGCCCGGCATTGTTAGTTACAACAAATGTTGCTGTGTAGCAGTTAAGTAAGTTAACAAGCCCGATGATTAAAAAAATAATGCCAAAAGAATCAATAGATGAGAACCCAACAATCACAAAGATCAAACCCAAAAGAAGTCTCCAGATGTGAAATTTAGTTGAGCTAATAACAGAAGCAACTGTTTTTAATGGTTGTGCAACTTGGGCTTTGCCAAGAGGAATCAAGCCAAAAAGTGTGTTAGGAGTATGTCCCATAATCCTTTTGTTAGTTAGAACATAATTGGCTTTTAGCCAAAAGAGAATAAGATTAGCAGTGAAGGTCGCTTCTCTGATTTTTTCCTCATCTTTTCCTAGAATTGTACTCATACTAATAAAATTTGTTTCCCTACTCGTATGGCTTTTCGGGTTACGCCCCGTTTTTAGTGATGGTTACTGGTCTCCATGTTTAAGTTAGATGCGCTAATATACAAATTAATATTTATATACCATACCTGATTTAAAGAGTATTTAAAATTTTTTTATACCTCTACCGAACTCTCAATGAGAGAGTCCCACAACCCTTGCCAAGGCGTCCCAAAATGATTATTTTTGTTCCCGGATAATTATTACAAATATGAAAAAAGCATTATCGGTAGTTTTGGTTATTGCATTTATATTATCATGCAATACTGGCAATAAAAAGAGCAAAATTGAACCCATTTGTCTAAAGGACACCATTTTCGTCAAACCCGAAATCCTTAAATCAGATAAGCTTTTTTCCGTAATTTGGAATATAAAAATACATGATTCAATATTGCTACTAATGTCACCTGATGGTAGAGGTTCTGTACAACTGCTCAACAAGAATAGCGGTAAATTTATCTCCACAAAATGTATAGAAGGGAGAGGACCGGGAGAATTCTCCGATTATGTTGATCTTACAGTTATTGCTGATTCAATTTTTATTTATGACCCAACAAAAAACTCTATATCTGTTTATAAAACAGATGCATTTTTAAACAACTCTTTATCAAATACCCATAAAGAAATTATATTTCAAAAACATAGGGTCAATTTTGATGCTTTCCCGTTAGAAGGTTATTATGTTAGTAAAACCGGAACTGGTCCAAGATTAGCCCTATTCAACCGAAATGGAAAACATATCTCGGATTATCAATTATTCTCTGATTTCTATAAAGATGTTAAATCTCAAAATCATATACAAGAACTATTACAGTGTTTTATTGTAGATCCAAAGCCAGATTTGTCAAAATTTGTTTCTATAAGCTATATCGGTGGAGTATTGGAGATATTTAAAATTGAAAATGATACAATTAAACAAATTCTGGAAAAAAGGTTTTTGGATCCGAATCTAAAAATTAAAAGAGAAGACGATTGGTTAGTACAAGAAGATACTAAAATCGGATTTTACGGGTTATATACAACCGACAACTATATTTATACATCTTATTCAGGATTAACCAGTAAGGAATTCAGAGAGATTAGAATAATGGATTATATTATAGTTTTCGACTGGGAAGGTAATGTAAAAAGAATTTACAAAGTAGAAGGCGGATTAAAAGGTCTTGCCGCTGATGAAGCTGAAGGCAAAATCTACGTAGTGACAAAAGACAGCGAAGGGGTCGATGCGGTAGGGGTGATTAACATGTGATAATCCCGGGCCACAACCCTTGCCAAGGTCACACTCCCAAAAGAATATGCGGATCAATGGCCAGCTTCTTGCCCATCTCACGTGCTACTTTAAGAGTAGGTTCGCTTGTTCCATTCAGATATTCGCTCACCCTTGACGGACTAACATTTAGCAAACCGGCCAAACCCTTCTGATTCAAACCCATCTCTGCCATCCTCAAGCGAAGAATCTCAGGAAGGGTGGGAGAGTTAATAGTTTGATAAACCTCCTCATATTCAGACACCAAACCTGATAAAAGATCCAACTCAACATAATTCTTGTCACTTACCGGAGTATCATTGTCAACCACCGCTAAAAGTTCTTCAACCCTCTCACAGGTTCTCTCATACTGTTCTCTATTTTTGATAGCTACCATCTCACAATTCTTTAAATATTTGCAACATCAACTCTTTCATAATCTTGATGCGTGCCTATATACCTGATATAGACAGTTTTCATTTTAAACAAAACAATTGCAATAAGACGATAATTATTCCCTTTAATATTAAATACAAACCGATTGTTACCAACAGAATCCACACTGTTAAAACTCTTTTTAATATCAGCAAAACAACTCCAATCGGCCTTTTGAGTTTTCTTATACCACTCACGAAGAGCAACATCGGAATCTGAATACTCGACTGAAAACTCCAGGATCTTACGGAAAGTAATTACCCTCATAAATAAAATTTGTACAAAAATATTAACTAAATTCCAAAAAACAAAAATAAATACCGAAATATCGAATTTTATCCACAAACCTTGGCAAGGTTCCCCCCTCGCCATACACCGAACGATACCACTACTTGGAGGTGGGCTACGAAGTACAATTATTTACAACCAGTGATGATTGGTGCTGAACGCCGTTGGCGTTGGAAGGATATCACTGCTATTATTGATGGTAAAATCACCGACAGTTACAGCAACCCGGGAAAGTTATTCCGGGGCTTAGGTTATTCTGGAACGGCTGCCGGCCCAATAGAGAGCCTGGCAGCTATGAGCCGGAAATAACCGTAAAAGCACCGGCAAATAACTTTCCTATTCTCGCCACAAACCTTGGCAAGGTCCACAACCCTTGCCAAGGTCTCCCTCATTTAAAATAAAATTTAATCCTTTCTCTATCCTCTTTCTCCTTATCGTTTTTATGATACAATTCAATAAACACAATTTTTTGCTCAGTTTTAAAGTAAGCATAGATTAGCCTCAAACCGGAGTTAACACCTTTTCCTTTTAACGCTTTACAAGCTATTTTCTTTACCTTGATAACACAAGTTACCAATCCTAAATTATCGATACGATAACTAAAAGGTGCTCTTTCATCTGGCAAAACCTCTAATACTTGCTTAGCTACATCTAAATCATCATTTAGTGTTCTAAATTTCTTTAAAAGACTTCTCAAGTCCTTTTTGAATTCGTCTAATTCTTCAAAGATCATTGTTCTTCAATTTCATCACCGTAGTTTCTCACAGAGTAAGGAGATTCCCTGTAAAAAGCTAATTCGTAATTAATCTCTTCCCCCTCTTTTGAAGCAAGCCAAGGCATATCTTTATGAGAATAAGTGCTGATTGCAGAAGCAGACCAATCACTCATTTGCTCAATTACTTTATCAATTACATCCTTTTCACTAGCCAATAACCCGGTTAAATCTGCTTTCTTTAAAGGCAGATGCCGAATTTGTGGATAACTGTGATATTCTGTTTTCACCCTTTGCAATTCTCCATCTTCAATCATTTGATTGATAATTAAATCTAACTTTTGCGGCACTGGACCGTACGGTAACTTGCGATATCTAGCACCAGTTAAATGCTCTTCATACAACTCGTAATAATTAAAATCACAGAAATAAAGTAACTTGTAAAGAACTGTTTCCCCAACATTAGGCTTACCTGCACAACGCTCAAGAATATACAATAGAACATTTTTAAATTTGTTAACTCTTAACGTTGGAACAGAGATACGCTCCTTAGCTCTCCTTTCCTTTTGTTCTTCACTAATATTCTCATCAGTAATTGCAGAGAATTCTATTGACATAAATTCATCAATTGAGAACCCTAGGATATGAGACAGGCTAAGCAGCTCAAGAACATTAACACTTCTGTTGCCCAACTCAATTTGAGTTAGTGACGGTCTTGAAATCTTGACAAGTTTAGCCAAATCACCCTGAGATAACCCCTTCATTTTACGAAGTTCAGATATTCTCGAGCCAATAACATTATGTGACAATTTGATACTCATATCAATTTTATATTATGCAGATATTTGAGCACAAAAATAATAAAAGATTTATAATAGAACAATAAAATGTAAGAATAGAAAACATTGCCCCCCTCCCCCCCTTTGTTAATTTCAAATTCTAAATGTATATTTTCCCATTATTACGTGCATAAAGTGTGATTATTTACACAAAAGCGGTGTCAACTCTGCTGGGAAACGAAGGAATGCAGGCAGTGGAAGATGTTTTGCAAAACATTCTAGACCTCTACACGCTGGACTTCTCTAAGTATGCACCATCTGCAGATATCCCCCGAATAAATAGCTTATGGCGCTCCCTCCCTTCACAATTAGTCCACAACCCTTGCCAAGGTCTAATTTACCTCCTTGTAAACTATTCTCAATAACATTGGCGTTATTGTGACAATATCTTTCCATTTAACCTCAATTGTCGCAGGCAGCCCGTATTCGTTATATGTATACGACCACGAACTTCCATCAATTAATTTGATCATATTATTTGCAGATAATTGCCTTTGCAGATCGGCCTCTTCAAAAAACGGAAGGGGCTCATAAATAAAGAGATAGTCCAGATTAAAGTTAGGTCTTGAATGATTGTCGTAAACAAATTCCTTAACAGATACTCTTTTCGTTTCAGGTATAGGCTGCCCAACGAAATTTAAATCAGGACTTTCATATATGTACTTGATTACATTTCCTTCATTGTTATAGACAATTGAATCCATATATACCGTTGACCCAAAGCTATACTTTACAGTTCCGGTAAGAAACCCATTCGTGTATCGATATTCAGACTTGGCAGATGTTTGCTGATTATCCATATGCACCTCTGTTTTAGCTATTTTACCCAGAGAGTTGTAAAAAATGTGCGTCTCGTAATTAAACTGATTGTAAGATAGATCCTTGTGGATAATCTTTGACACAAGGCCATTCTTATATACAAACTCATCGGAATAAGCAGCCCACTCCGACTGATATTGCATTCCCAAATGCTCAGTCACAGACTTCTTTATCAACCTGTTCTCTTTATCATAAGAGTATTCCGCCACAAGATTACTACTATAATCAAATATCTTATCCACAACAAATTGCTTATCCGGCAAAACTATAACCACATCATCTTTTTGGCACCCGGATAAAACCAACAACCCTGCCAACGCAAAAACCAGATTAAATAACACTCGTTGTCTCATATTTAGGATTTTTTAATATCTCAACCAGCGTAAAATGCATAATACATAATTACCCTTCAAATATAGTAAACGTATACAAATAAATGATAATTAACCCGGAATAACTTTCCTATTCCGCCACAAACGCCTGCAAGGTCCACAAAAGTATGCAAGGTCCACAACCCTTGCCAAGGTTACATCTCGAGCAGCCAATTGAATACGTTCAAGTGTATTATTCCGCTTCGGCTTTGTGTAAACGAATCTGTTGTGAGCAAATATTTCGGATAGTTATCATCTATTTTTTCTAAAGCCCCAAACTCGCGTTCTAAGGTATTTTCGGCTGTTATCTGCCACGATACCTGGTAATATTCAATTTCACCGATTAAGTTTTTGCACACAAAATCCACCTCTGAGTTTCGAGCTTTGCCTGTCCAAACTTTGTTACCTCTGCGAAGTAGCTCTAAGTAAACAATATTTTCTAAAATGTGACCTCTCTCCGTTATTCGCTCTTTGCCGACCAATATATTCAGCAAACCAACATCTACCAAATAATATTTTTCTTGTGTAGCCAGTTGTTTTTTACCTTTTAAATCAAACCGATTTACCTTGTAAAACACAAAACTCTCCACTAAATACTCTAAGTATTTTTCTACTGTAGAGTGATGTATGTTTTGTCCGTCTTGTTTTAAAGTTTTTGAAATATTACTTGGAGAGAGTGCGTTTCCGATATTAGAAACTATAAATTTAACAATATTGGTAAAAGCACGTTTGTCATTTATTTTGTGCCTTTGAGTAATATCTTTTTCGATTATAGTGGAGTAAATAGCTTGCAAATATTCATAAATTTTATCAAACCCATTTTCTCTCAGTTCCACACCCTTGGGAAGTGAAGTTTCATTAACGTAATCAAAAAACAAGGCATCGTAATTGAGATATTTATTTCCTGTATCAATCTTTCTTGCAGTTAAGTACTCTTTGAACGAAAACGGTAAAATAGAAACTTCTATATAACGCCCGCTCAACAATGTTGCTAATTCACTACTTAATAAGAATGCATTTGATCCTGTAATGTAAACATCTGTATTCTCGGTTGCAAAAAGTCCGTCGACTAGTTTTTCAAAAAACGGAATATTTTGTACTTCGTCCAAAAATATATAATTGATTTTATTGTCTTGTAATTTCTTCTTTATCTCAAAGTAGATATCACTCCAGGTTTTGTTCAAGTAATTTTCGGGTAATTCAAAATTATAAAACTGTATTTGACGTTTGCCGATGCCCTGTTTTAGCAAATACTCCCGATAAAGTTCAAGCAAAGTGCTTTTGCCACACCTACGTAACCCGCTTATAACTTTTATTAGCTCTTTATCTTTGTAAGACAGAAGCTTGTCTAAATATTCCTTACGATTAGTATATTTTTCCATAGGATAAAGGTATTAATTAAATTATCAAAACTATCATATATTGCAAGTTTTGATAACTAATCCTTCCCACAAAGCACCAAAAACAGGGCTACAAGCAATGAATTAAAATCATTCAATACCTCGGTCCACAACCCTTGCCAAGGTCCCCCTCCGTTCTGCGTATGAAACAAAAAATTACTATATTTGTCTTGAAAGCAAAACAATCACGATTATGGACAAAAGTGTGATAAAATCTGTAATTGCAGATAATCAAGTAGAAATACCTAAATACGAGCTAGTTCCACGAAATTTTATCCTAGAAGATTTTGCTAATTACGTATTTGTAGGAATTAGAAGAGCAGGCAAATCATTTCTGCTATATCAAAAAATTCAACAACTACTTAAAGATGGTAAAACCTGGGCAGATATCCTCTATATCAACTTCGAGGATGAACGTCTTATTGGCTTTTCATTGGATGATTTTAATATGCTTTTAGAGGTACATCTAGAACTATATGGTAAAAAGCCAACAATGTTTCTTGACGAAATACAGAACATAACAGGATGGGAGAAATTTGCCCGACGGCTAGCAGACCAAAAATACAGAGTTTACATTACAGGCAGCAATGCAAAGATGCTTAGTTCCGACATTCAGACCACTCTTGGAGGACGCTACATCCCCGTAGAAGTTTATCCATATGACTTCAAGGAATTTCTTACCGCAAATAACCTTACCGTTAATGACAACACTTTGCTTTCTACAGAAGCAAAGTCTCAAGTTCTCAGATATTTTAACGACTATTTTTACTTTGGCGGATTTCCCGAAAGTGCAGGTTTCCCATCAAAACGTAACTACCTTACAACTGTTTATCAAAAAATATTTTTGGGAGATATTGCAACCAGAAACTCTGTAGATAACACTTTTGCACTAAAATTAATGTTTAAGAAGATGGCCGAAAGTGTTAAACAGCCACTATCTTTCACAAGAATAGCAAACATAGTCTCATCTGCAGGAGCAAAAGTTGGCAAAAATACAATTATAAACTATGTAGAATATGCAAAAGATAGCTGGCTAATCACTCCCATTCAAAACATAGCCGCAAAACTTGCCGATAAGGAGAGTAACCCAAAATACTACTTCACAGATAATGGAATACTAAACCTCTTCCTGCTGGATGGAAATACCTTACTCCTCGAAAATATGGTAGCAACAAATCTCCTGCGCAAATACGGCAGAACCGACTCAGTATTCTTCTACAACAAAGATATTGAGGTAGACTTCTATATCCCCGAACAATCGCTAGCAATTCAAGTTTCATACTCACTCGATAACAGCAGTAACACCCTAGACAGGGAGATAAACGCCCTACTTAAAATCGCCAATGTCTTATATACAAGCATATTGATTATAATAACCAGAGACACCGAAAAACAGTTGATCATTGACGGTAAAACCATCGAGGTTATCCCCGTATGGAAATGGCTGCTTTTTTGACCCACCTTAAACGGCTGCAAGGTCCACAACCCTTGCCAAGGTTCTATTTAAAATTTGCAAAACATATAATCTTATTTTAACTTTGTAACTGCGGTAACGGTAGCAGCGGTAACAAAATTTTATAACCATGAAATTTTACAACAGAACCAATGAACTTGCCCATTTAGAACAAATACGGAATTTGTCCTTTCAAGACCACTCACGGATGACCGTAGTCACAGGCAGGAGACGAGTCGGCAAAACAAGCCTTATAATGAAATCGGTAGAGAGTACTCCCGAAGGAATAGCCAAAGGTACACACAAGCCAACAATCTACCTTTTTGTTGGGCGCAAGAATGAAGCTGCTCTTTGCACAGAATTTGCACCCATAATAGCACAGTCACTTGGTACTTTTGTCCCGGGAGAGATTCGCTCCTTTAGTTCGTTGTTCCGCTACCTCATGGAGCTGGCCCAAAATAAGAGCTTCAACCTTGTAATAGACGAGTTTCAGGAATTCACCAACATCAACGAGAGCGTGTATAGCGATATGCAAAATATTTGGGACCAATACAAAGATAAATCCAGGATGAATCTTATTGTGAGCGGTTCGGTTTACTCATTGATGCAAAAGATATTTCAGAATTCAAAGGAGCCACTCTTTGGCAGAGCCGATAATATCATCAAATTGGAGGCATTTAATTTATCGGCCCTTAAAGAGATAATTCACGATTATCACCCTAAATATACAAACGAAGACCTCCTGGCTCTCTATGCATTTACAGGCGGAGTTCCGAAATATGTCGAACTCCTGTGCGACAATGGAAAGTTGAGTACCCAAGAGATGATAGAGTTTATGATCTGGGAGAACTCATCATTTACAGACGAAGGTAAGAACCTTCTCATTGAAGAATTTGGCAAAAATTATGCAACCTATTTTTCAATTCTCAGTGCAATTTCAGGAGGGATAAACACACAGCCCGAGATAGAATCGGCCCTGGGAAACAAAAGTATTGGAGGACAAATTAAAAGGCTTGTCGAAGATTACAATATTATTTCCCGTCAACGACCACTCATGGCAAAAGCAGGAACCCAAACCGTTCGATATGAAATTCAGGATAACTTTATCCGCTTTTGGTTTAACTATTTCGACAGATATCGTTCACTTATAGAAATTAAAAACTTCATCGGCTTGCAGGCCATTGTCAAAGCAGATTATCCCACCTATTCGGGCAAAATATTGGAGAAGTACTTCAAGCAGAAATTTGCCGAAAGTTTTGAGTATAAAGCCATCGGATCGTGGTGGGAAGCACGTGACAATCAAAACGAAATTGACATTGTCGCACTTAAAATGATAAAGAATAAGGCTGTTGCAGTAGAGGTTAAACGTCAAAAGAAGAACTTCAAACCGGAATTATTCGCATTAAAAGTCGAACACCTCAAACACAAACTTTTGCCAAAATATAATATTGAAGCCATTTGCCTCTCATTAGAGGATATGTAAAAATGGTGCACCTGCGGTGCCGGTCTACGCCTGCGGCGGAGAATTGCCAACATTCCTCAATAAGTCATGCCAAATATCCAAAGTGGGAACTGTAAAAGCATTGTCAATCTGGCAAAGAGTTTTTCGTTACAAGTAAAAGTTATGTTAAATAACGCGCTCAAAAAATAAATCGCCGTTTATCAGCGATGCCCCACGACCCTTGGCAAGGTTATCCAGTGTCTAGATGGTAGTTGCGGAATATGAAGATTATGTAGATGGTGCCGGTGAGGATGGATGTGGCGAGGA
>JAUYTB010000290.1 GCA_030695305.1 Bacteroidales bacterium | reverse complement strand
TAAAGACATCAATTGCATCAAAGGCAGATATAATTTTTGCGGGAGCAGGGTTACCTCTGGATCTGCCCTCTTTCCTGGAGAAAGGTAGTAAAACCAAGCTTGTGCCAATAGTTTCATCATCAAGGGCTGCAATGATTATTTGTGAAAAGTGGATTAAGAATTATAACTATGTACCTGATGCTATTGTATTAGAGGGTCCTAAAGCGGGAGGTCACCTGGGTTATAAGGCGGAGCAGATAGATGATAGCAGATTCTCTTTAGAGGAGCTTCTTCCAGATTTAGTAAGCCATATAAGAGTCATTGAAAAGGAGAACAATAGAACAATTCCAATTATTGCGGGAGGAGGAGTCTATTCAGGAGAAGATATGAAGAGAATCCTGGATCTTGGGGCCTCTGCGGTGCAGATAGGGACAAGATTTGTAACAACAGATGAGTGTGATGCCTCTTTGGCATTTAAAGAGTCGTATCTTAAAGCTAACGAATCTGATATTGAAATTATTAAAAGCCCGGTAGGTCTGCCGGGAAGGGCGATTTTTTCAAATTTCTTGGGAAGAGTTAGAGATGGTCTCGAACGCCCTAAGAGATGCCCGTTTCACTGTATAAGAACGTGTGATTATACAAAAAGCCCTTACTGTATTATAGTTGCACTATATAATGCCTTTAAAGGGAACTTCAATAAGGGCTATGCATTTTGTGGAAGCAACGCCTTTAAAGCAGATAAGATAATAAGTGTAAAGGAGACCATCAAAACTTTGATGGAGGAGATGAGATTAGCAAAATAATTATTAATATAAATACTTGATTATAAGGTAAGAAGAATTATTTTAAAATTATTCTTAAAATAAATTGGATATATTATTAATTAATTCATACCTTCGCATCCACACAAATTAACAACATGAACAAAGGAACAGTAAAATTCTACGATGAGACTAAAGGATTTGGATTCATCAAAGACGAGAAAACAGGAACAGATTATTTTGTACATTCATCTGGCCTGAAATCAAGAATCAGAGACAATGACGAAGTAACGTTTGATCTCGAACAAGGCAGAAGAGGCCTTAACGCGGTTAATGTAAAATTAGCGTAGTTACGAACAACTGAAAAAGTTTATATATATATAACTATTTCAAGTCATTAAAAGGCCCCGCAGATGCGGGGCTTTTTATATTTTAACCACTCTATATATGCTTAAATATCTATTTATATATACTTCTTATAGGAATTCTTATATTATTTTAAATAAAGTGGAATAGTGAATTTAAAAGAGCTTCCCACATTAACTTCACTCTCTACCCATATCTTCCCTCCGTGTGCTTCGGTAAACTCTTTACAAAGTATCAGACCTAATCCTGTTCCACTCTCCTCGTCTGTCCCTTTTGTCGATACTCCGCCTCCAATCTTCCACAAATTTTCAATTCTATGAGAGTCAATTCCCACCCCATAATCTTTAACGGTTATTATAGCACTATACTTTTCCGGTTCTGCTGAGACAATGATCCGGCCTCCTTTATGTGAATATTTTATAGCGTTGGTTACAAGATTCCTGAGGATTGCATTAAACATATTAGAGTCGCAAAATAGCAGCACTTTTTGAGGATCATTAAATACAATGTCAATATTTTTATTTTGTGCCTGATTTATAAACGAAAACTTGCTCTCTTCCCATAACTGATTAAAGAGAAGCTTTTGTGGATTGTAGCTAATTTTCCCAAGCTGGCTGCGAGACCACATTAAGAGATCTTCAAGAAGAGAGAATGTAGAACGACTGGAGCTATTCATCAGCTCTATCATATGCTCTGCTTCTTCCGGATCCATACTTTTAAAGTTCTCCTTTAGGTAGCCTGTGAATCCAATCAGAGCAGTAAACGGATTTTTAAGATCGTGTGCAATTATGGAGAAGAACTTATCCTTGGTAGCGTTTGACTCTTTAAGTTCGGAATTAACTGAATTTAATTGCTTTAGAGTCGTTTCAAGATTGTGCTTCTCTTTAATCAGTTGTCTTTGAAGGATATTTATCTCACTATTAAGTTTATGCATCAAAGAGTTGTTAATGACAAGCTGATTCGTATCAGTTCCACCTGAGATAAGAATTTTTCCATTTTTAAGGAAAACGCTCGCAGATATTGAATTATTGACAGAAGAGTAGTCCCCAAATGTAATAAATCCTTTGTAAAGCAAGGTGCCCTCAGGACTCCTGTTGATGAGCTTATCAAATGTTGGATTCAGAAAACTATCTATAGGTTGACTCTCTCCAAAAAACAATCTGATAGCGTTGTTTGCAAATAGTAACTCTCCGTCAGTTTTAAAGACAGCTATACAGAATGAATTATTTTCTATGATGCACGTTCCAAGTTCTTTGCTCCATTCGTCGTATGAAAAATCAGCTATATCCATTACAAATTAATGTTTAGATTTCAAAGCGTCAAGTTTTTCATCTGAGAAATAGACAAAAAGAGGAATATTAAGTTGCATCCACTCGTAGTAGGGGTAGATCTCTCCATATGCCTCAGGAGAGAGCTCCTTTTTAATGATATCTATCCAGGCATTAAGTTGAGCTGCCCAGTAAGTTGTTGTAAAATTATGACTCCTGTATGCCCGGAATACCCAAAGCACTGTCTCTACCAATACCTCATCATTTCTGTTTTCAAGAATAGAGGCTATAAATCTCACATGGTTTGAGTGGTTGTCTCTCATCATTGAGATGTTATCTGCACCAATCAAACTGATAATATCCTTTCTGGATGTCATATATCTGTTTATTTCGGCAACAAGTTGGTCGCTTTTATCGATGTATTCTTTTGCAGAAGAGACGCTTACATTATTAAGTCTATTTGCCGATTCAATAAGTGTGTTTTTGTCCATTGTATTCTGTTTTATCCATTGTTTTCTAAACGGCTAATGAAATCCTCAAGTTTATATAAGTCGGGATAATATAGAGTATTCGGATATTTAGAAGTAATATCTTCTTGACTATGAAGGAGTCCCTGACCACCTATAATAATTAAAATATCCGGGAAGTGGGTTTTTATTCTCTCTATCATACTCTCCAGAGAATGAATATGAAAATAGATACTGATAGAGAGTGCCACAATTTTTGGATTGACAATCTCTATAAATTTTATCAATTCGTTTACAGGAGTGTTTGCACCAAGAAAATGGACATTCCATCCATGTATTTCAAAGATATCTGCCACCATCTTAATCCCAATCTGATGAACCTCGTTCTCAACAGAAGAGGCTACCACAGTATTGTTAATTCTTGATTTGGAGATAATCTTTGAGTAAAGTTCGTTAAGGATTGATTCAACAATGGCAGAAGCCATATGTTCTGATGCTACACTGATCTCTCCTCTCTCCCAGAGCTCTCCTAATTCATATAGTGCGGTTTTAATAACACTCTCGTAAATATCGTTAATTCTGGTTTTATCTTTTACCAGGCTGTTGATTATAGCCGAACAGGCTAATCTGTCGCCGGCCAGTAAACCATCTAAAAACCGTTTATGCACAGATTTTTGCTCCATAATATAATATTAACCCCACATAAAGTTAATAATTTATCATTAAAGAGAGATATTATTCTGAGATATTTTCGTAGGATATCTAAAGGACTTTCTCCATTACATAGTCTTCCATAAAAAAACCATTGCCAATGTCGATATTCTCCTCACCAATAATTTTGAATCCAAGGTTCTTGTAAAAACCTACTGCTCTGTTATTACGGTTGACATTAAGTGTTAAGACTCCACAGTTATTACAAATTGAGATCTTTTCAATCTCCTTGATTATTACCTTACCGGAGCCGCTACCCTGATATTTTGGCAGTATATATATTTTGTGAATCTTAGTTTTTCCCGTTCCGGCTATATTTAACTCATAAGATGAGTATCCGATGTATTTGCGCTCTCTCTGACCGCTAACTTTGTTTAAGATGGGCAAATTGTAAAGGAAAGAGAGCAGAAACATATGCCCTTTGATATTTATCTGCTCTGTAAGAGACGAGATACTGTACATCATTTCCAGCATATAATCTATCTGCTGCGGGACTAGAATTTCTCTAAAAGCCACCGGCCATGCCTTATAGGCAATTTCCCGTATTATAGGAATATCATCTGTGCCGGCATTTCGAATATGTATCATCTTAGGGCGATTATTTACGCCTCGGAGAGAGACTCCTCCTCTGTTCCGGGAGCTGTAGCAGCTTCTGGACCGGCTTCTGCCTCGGGAGTTGGTGCAATAACAGGTTTGGGTGCATCAACCCATTTTTTTACATTGAATGCATTCATCCCTCTTGCTCCTCTCTCAATTTCGAAAGAGACAATGTTGTTTTCTACAATATCTTCCAGAAGACCGTGTACATGGACAAAAAATTTCTCCTGTGAATCGAGCTCTTTAATAAATCCAAATCCTTTTGAAGAGTTAAAGAATTCTACTCGGCCCTTTCTTAGAGCAGGCTTCTCTTCGCGCTCTCTTTTTGGAATAGAGACCTCAATGTTCTCTGCTTTAACTTTAAGCTTCTTAGTCGGATCCGGTGGTGTATCGGTAAGCATACCGTATTCGTCTACAAATGCAAGCATGTTGTCTAGTCCGCCACCAGTAGAACTCGCCTTGCGATCCTCTTTTTTCTGTTGTTTTTCAACTCTTTTACTTAATCTTTTTTTCTCTTTCTCTCTTTTGTTAAATGTTACCTGTGATTTTGCCATTCGTGATTATATAAATTAATTATGGACTGATCGCTCTGAACAGCCCGGATGGTCTTAAGAATACTCAATCAGAGATTGGAATGAAGGGTATTTGTCGGATTTCCGTTCTGCAAAGATAATAAATATACTCTTTTAATTTGTGATTCTTTGAAATTGTACACCAAATTGTTAAATTTGTTCAATCCCTAAATAAAAAATCACTTTTTTTTAATAATTAATAACCATTTATATGCGCAGATCTTTTATGACAACTCTCATTTTGCTGTTTGTAATGAGTGTTAATATTTATGCTTCCGGGAGTGAGGCAAGATTGTTAAGATTCCCCGATATTCACGGAGATAAAATTGTATTCTCTTATGCAGGAGATATTTATATAGTAGGCAGCAGTGGAGGAACTGCCAGAAGAGTCACATCTCACAACGGTTATGAGATGTTTCCTAAGTTTTCTCCTGACGGAAGCATGATTGCATTTACAGGACAGTACGATGGAAACACAGAGGTATTCGTGATGCCATCCGAAGGAGGAGAGCCTAAGCGTCTGACATTTACAGCAACCCTTGGTAGAGACGATATAGGAGACAGAATGGGACCAAACAATATCGTTTTGGACTGGACACCCGACGGGAAAAATATACTTTACAGAACACGCGGATACACTTTTAATGACTTTACCGGTCAGCTTATGACGGTACCTGTTAATGGAGGACTATCTTCTCCAATAACCTTAAAAAACGGAGGATTTGCAAGCTACTCTCCTGATGGAAAAAAGCTTGCGTATAACTATATATTCCGAGAGTTTCGCAGTTGGAAGAGGTACCAGGGTGGTATGGCAGATGATATCAGAGTATTTGATTTCGAGACCAAAAAATCAGTCAGAATCACCGATAATATATACCAGGATGTATCTCCAATGTGGTCACAAGACGGCAAGAAGATATACTATATATCGGACAGAGACGGACATATGAATCTTTATGTATGGGGTGCAGAGACAAATAAAACCGAACAAATTACAAAATACCGGGAGTACGACATAAAATTTCCATCAATCGGAGGTAACTATATAGTGTATGAAAATGGAGGATATATTATAAAGTTAGATTTGGAAACAAAAAAAGAGGAGCGAGTTAAAGTGCATATAAACAATGATATAACCTATGCACGTCCGGAGTGGAAAGAGCTTTCTAAGAGCGTTCGCTCTTACTCTCTATCTCCAAACGGAGAGAGACTTCTTGCAACAGCCCGGGGAGATATCTTCTCTATTCCTGCTAAGAGTGGCATAACTTACAATATTACCAATTCAAGTGATGCAAACGATAAGAG
>JAUYTB010000275.1 GCA_030695305.1 Bacteroidales bacterium | reverse complement strand
GACTACCTTAATGATCTTGGAATATCCGGAATTTGGCTGACACCAATTCACCCCTCCCCCTCATACCATGGTTATGATGTTGACGACTTTATGTCTATTGACCCAAAATATGGAACAATGGCTCAATTTGAAGCCATGATTTCCAAGGCCTCCTCATTGAAGATAAAAGTTATACTGGATCTTGTAATCAACCACACCTCAAAAAACCACCCATGGTTTAAATCAGCGATATTATCTACAGATAACTCTTTTCGTAATTGGTATCTCTTTGCACCTTCCGATAATGTTCCCGGATGGATTTCAAGTGGAATGGTGCCAATGACTAATAGTTATTATTCTGGACACTGGCACTCAATAAGTAGTGGTACTACCGGGTTTAAGTATATGGGAATGTTCTCTGACTGGATGCCTGATCTCAATTACGGAGAGATATCACAGGCCGAGAACTCTCCGGCTTTTAAAGAGATGGTAAAAACGGCAGAGTTCTGGCTCTCAAAAGGTGTTTATGGTTTTCGTTTAGATGCCGTAAAGCACATTTATCAGAGCGAGGATTCAGATGAAAATCCACGGTTTCTGGAGAAGTTTTATAATGAGGTTAAGAAAAAGGAGTCTAAGGTATATATGGTTGGAGAGAACCTTACCGGAGATTATAACAAAGTAGCTCCCTATTACAAAGGACTTCCTGCTCTATTTAACTTTGATGCCTGGTACAAACTTATCTATGTAATAGAGAACTCTCATGCCAAGTGGTATCCAAAAGATATTAAAGAGATGGAGACAAAGTTCCGTTCTGTAAGAGGAGATGCAATCAATGCGACAAAACTCTCTAATCACGACGAAGACAGAACTATGTCTAGATTAAACAACGATATTTCCAAAGCCAAGATTGCTGCCTCAATTCTTCTAACCGTAAGTGGCTCTCCTTATCTCTACTATGGAGAGGAGATAGGCATGAGGGGTATGAAAGGATCTGATGACAGGAATGTAAGGGAGCCATTCCTTTGGTCTCCATACTCTAACGATACTTACAGAACCAAGTGGCATACACCATTAAATTCTACCGAACCAACTGTTATGCCGGTATCTTTACAGCAGGAGAATAAGGAGTCCATTCTTAATCATTACAAGAGACTTATCAAACTAAGGAATACATACCCCTCTCTTGCTAAAGGTAGCATTGATGTCCCTCAATCCTTTGACATTTATCCTAAGCAGATAATGGCATTTTACAGAGAGTTACAGGGAGAGCGTCTTTTAGTTGTTCATAACGTATCTTCTTCTATATCAACATATATTATTGACCATTCTTTTAAGAAAGGGGTTGCAGAATTTGGAGGTGTAACCTATGTAAAAATTAATGAGAGTACATATTCGGTAACAATGCCTGCTTATTCATCTGTGATATTTGAACTGTGAAATTAATTTATAATGCGATTATGAGAGTAGTACTTTTAATATCGACCATACTCTTTCTTATCACCTCATGTGTAATAAAAGAGGTCTCAAATATTTTTGCACGGCTTGAACCAGCATATACCGTAAAGCTAAACAAGGATACTACTGAGCTTATTGTTAGAGACTATTTCCCTCTAATAGATAACATTGACTCAATATCTTCTGTTACAATCAAGATTGTAAAGAGTATGAGTTTTGACACTGTATTGCTTATTAAAACTGAAAAGAGTAAGCTAATAAACACAATAAATATTTTTAACGGAAAAGATAAAGGTGTTCTTGTAGCAACCAATAAGAGTAATATCACTCCTAATATTGAAAATGAAAGAGTTAAGCTATTTACTCTTGAGAGCAAAGAGCGAAGCATCAAATTGCTGATAGAGGGCAAAAACCCTGAAATCTTGGTGTTATGGCAAAATTGCATATTGGACCCGTTTAACATCTCTGTTAATAAGAGCAAAGGGGATAACGCCAGAACTGAAATAAAAATTGATGTACCTCATTATGCTGCATCACTGGAGAGGTCTTATATAAGGGTGATGGCATATAATAAAAACAGTGTTTCAAATGATATATTAATTCCATTAAGGTATGGAAAGGTGATAGGCAGTGCAGCAGAGCTAGCCCGAACAGATAAACATAGTCAGATAATGTACTCCCTTTTGATTGACAGATTTCTGGACGGAGACTCTACAAATACAAAGAGATTGAATGATCCTGATGTTTTGCCTGTTGTTGATTATTATGGAGGAGATCTAAAAGGGATATTAGATAAAATTGAGGATGGATTCTTTAGTGACTTGGGTATTACAACTATATGGTTGTCTCCAATCACACAAAACCCCTATGATGCATGGGGGCAATATCCTGACCCTAAGACAAAATTCAGTGGTTACCATGGATACTGGCCAATTTATCTAACAAAAATTGATAGCCGCTTTGGAGATGAGAGTGTTCTTAGAGAACTTCTTGAGAAGGCACACAATAATAATCATAATGTTATTCTGGATTATGTAGCCAACCATATGCATATCAATAGCCCTACCTTAATGAAGAATCCAGATTGGGTTACCCCGGATACAACTCCGGATGGTAGGCCAAATTTTGAGTTATGGGATGAGTTTCGTCTAACAACATGGTTTGACAGACATATTCCTTCTCTCGATCTTGAGAGAGATTATGTATATAAACCTATGACAGATTCAGCTATGTTTTGGTTGGAAAACTTTGGATTTGACGGATTTAGACATGATGCGACAAAGCATATTCCGGAAGTTTTCTGGAGGACATTAACCGGCAAAATAAAGAGTAAATTCCCGGAGAGGGCAATATATCAGATTGGTGAAACATATGGCAGTCAAGAGCTTATTGATTCCTATGTAAGAAATGGGATGCTGGATGCTCAGTTCGACTTCAATGTCTATGACTCAATGATCTGGAGTTTGATAAACAGTGACGGAAGTTTCAGTGATGTTTGGAAGACTCTGGACCGCAGTCTATCTACATATGGGTATCATAACCTTATGGGTTATATAACAGGAAATCACGACAGACCTAGGTTTATATCTCTTGCAGGCGGCCAATTGATTCCCGGGGAAGATTATAAACTAGCAGGTTGGAAAAGGGATATTGGTACCGGGGATTCCAGCTCATTTAACAAGTTAGCACTTTTACATGCCTTTATAATGACCATTCCCGGTATCCCTACAATCTATTACGGGGATGAATACGGCGAACCGGGTGGCAATGATCCCGACAATCGCAGATGGATGAGATTCGATGGATACAATAAAGAGGAGCAACAACTTTTAGATATGGTAAAGAGTTTGACGCATTTAAGAAGAGGGTCTATGCCATTGATTTACGGGGATATATTTCCACTTTTCATATCTGATGATATACTCTGCTATGTGAGAATTTATATGGGAGAGATAGTTTTAACAGCCATAAATAAGGGTGACAAAAGGGAGAGTATTGAAGTTGACCTTCCAATAAGTTATGTCGGGAAAAAAGTTGAAACACTATCCGGAAAACTTATAAATACAGATGGGAAAAGCTTAACAATAGAGGTTGAGCCACTCTCTTATGCAATAATAAGTATAACAAATAATTAAAAATAGCTAATAATGAATAGAATGAGAAGAGATTTACTTATTTTGGTTTCAATTATTTCTATAATTGCCATCTCTTGCACTGGTATCAGGAATAAATCTGAAATTGTATCGACAGTTATTCATCCGGAATGGGTTAAAAATGCTGTAATATATGAGGTTAACGTAAGACAATTTACTCCGGAGGGAACATTTGGTGCATTTGAGCATCATCTCCCTAGATTAAAGGATTTGGGTATTGATATTCTGTGGTTTATGCCAATTCACCCAATTGGAGAGGTAGATAGAAAAGGAGAGCTTGGCAGTTACTATTCAATTAAAGATTATAAAGCAATTAACCCTGAGTTCGGTAATCTTGATGACTTTAAGAGGGTTGTTGAGTCGGCTCACTCATTGGGAATGAAAGTGATAATTGATTGGGTAGCCAATCATACATCCAGAGATGCTGTATGGCTAAACAAAAACCCAGAGTGGTATATTATGGATACCCTTACAAATACTCCTCTTGCTCCATTTGATTGGAGTGATGTAGCAAAATTGGATTTTTCAAATAGTGAGGTGAGAGAGGCAATGCTGGATGCTATGAAATATTGGATTACAGAGGCAAATATTGATGGCTTTAGATGCGATGTGGCATCAGAAGTTCCTGTAGACTTTTGGGAATATGCTGTTTATGAGCTTAAAAAAATAAATTCCGAACTCTTTATGCTTGCAGAAGCAGAGAGTCCCGATTTGCAGATAAATGCATTTAACATGTATTACGGATGGCACTTCCATCATATTAAGAATAAGATTGCTTTGGGAGAGTATGGACTGGACTCCTTAAGAAGCTATATGAAGAGAGGCTATAGCAGATTCCCGTCAAATACTATTCCTATGTTTTTTACCTCAAACCATGACGAGAACTCCTGGAATGGAACTGAGTTTGACAGATTGGGGCATCATACAGAGCAGATGGCGGTGTTAACGTTTCTAATGCCCGGTATGCCTCTTCTGTATAACGGACAAGAGTCAGGATTTAACAGAATGCTTGAATTCTTTGTAAAAGATTCAATTGACTGGATAGAGAACAGCGAGTATACCACATTTTACAAAAACCTTATCTCTTTTAAAAAGAGCAATCCTGTACTGGATGTGCCCTCTATTGGATCTTTTATGGAGTTAAAAAACAATAAAGAGGATTTAGTTTATTCATTTCAAAGAGTTTATAAAAAGAGTAGTGTTGTTGCAATCTTTAATTTTAGTGGAAGTGAGACTGATGTTACCATTGAGGGAGTTGCAGAAGGTGAGTATTCCCAGATGAACAGTGATGAAGTAAGATATTTGAGGAGTAAATCTTCAATAACACTCCCGCCATACGGCTATTTAGTATTCTATAAATAAAGATTAAGGATGATAAGGAGAGCTCTGTTAATTCTTCAGTTTTGTACTGTTTTTATCCATCTCTATTCACAAGAGATAAAAAGGGTGGAACCTCCATCATGGTGGATAGGGATGGAAAACAGATCGTTGCAGCTAATGATTTATGGAGAGAACATCTCCGCCTACAGATTATCCATTAATAATAGTAAAATTGTAATTGGGAAACATCATAAAGGAGATAGTCCTAACTATATCTTTGTTGATATTGAAATTAATCCTCTGCTTAAACCTGGAGACTACACTTTTTACCTTTCGGATGGAGATAGGAGAGTGGAGTTCTCTTATACTTTTGAAGAGAAGAGGCATAATAGGTCTATTAATACTTTTGGACCTGAGGATGCTCTCTATCTAATAATGCCTGATAGATTTGCAAATTCACAATTAGAAAACGACAACCACCCGGATGCTGCCGAACTTTTTAGCAGAGACAAACCTTACGGCAGGCACGGAGGTGATATTAGAGGAATAATTGACAATCTGGACTATATTGCCTCAATTGGAATGACTGCAATATGGTCTACACCTTTACTATTCGATAATGAACCTGTATCATCTTATCATGGTTATGCTTGTTCTGACTACTACAGGATAGATCCCAGGTTTGGAACAAATGAGCTTTACAGAGAGATGGTACTATTAGCAGCAGAGAGAGGAATTAAGATTATTAAAGATATGGTTCCTAATCATTGCGGAGTATCTCACTGGTGGATGGAAGATCTTCCTTTCAAAGACTGGATTCATCAATTTCCTAAATTCACCAGATCAAACTATGCAATGACAACACATTCGGATATACACTCTTCTAAATATGATAGAGATATGCTTGTCAAAGGGTGGTTTGACAACTCCATGCCGGATATGAACCTCACAAACCCGTATGTCTTGAGGTATTTTACCCAAAATGCTATTTGGTGGGTCGAGTGGGCATCTCTCTCAGGAATCAGGGTTGACACATTTCCATATAGTGATAAATGGGCTGCTTCAATGTGGGTAAAGAGTATAATTGATGAGTATCCATCAATTAATATTGTAGGAGAGTGCTGGTATCCCACAGCGCAGGAGGTCGCTTATTGGGAGGGAGGCAATAACAATCGGGACGGATATAACAGTAATCTCTCCTCAGTGATGGATTTCCCTCTTCACGATGCTATACAAAAGGCATTTAAAGAGGATTCAATACCGGGGTGGGGTGAGGGGTTATTCCGGATTTATCGATCTCTCTCCTACGATAAAATCTACAGAGATCCGTTCAAGTTAATGATTTTTGCAGATAACCATGACACACACAGAATGGCTGAGTTTATGGATAAGAGTCCGCAAAAGGTAAAGATGGCATTAACTCTTCTTGCTACAATGAGAGGGATTCCGCAGTTATATTATGGGACTGAGATAATGCTTCACTCTGAGGATGGCAGGTTAGGTCATGGAGAGGAGAGAATTGATATGCCCGGGGGGTGGCCGGGTGATAATAGGAGTGTATTTAAAAAAGAGAGTCTCAGAGATTTTGAATATGACGTTTTGGACCATTTTTCTAAAGTATTTAACTGGAGAAAGAGCAGTAAAGCAATCCACAAAGGTAAGATGACTCACTATTGGCCAACAGATAATCTTTATATCTTCTTTCGTATCTATTATGAAAATATAGTAATGGTAGTTATTAATAATAATACTATAGATGAGAGCATAAACTGGGATAGATTTGCCGAGAGTATAAAGAGTGGCACTAGAGGTGTGGATATTATTTCCGGAAAATCTGTTACATCAGGCGAAACTATTTCAATCCCTTCTCAGAGTTCTATGATCATTGATTTTACTACAAAAAGCAAATAATTATTCGAATAGTATATCTTTGTAAAAAAAGAGATACTATAAAATGAGGATAGCGCTTGTCAGTTCAGATATCATATGGGAGTCCCCTTCCGATAATTTAATCAACTGTAGCAATCTTATTTATCAAATAATCTCTCTATCAGATTCCGGAGTTGATATTATAGTATTCCCGGAATTTTTCACAACCGGTTTCTCTATGAATCCGGTTTTTGCAGAGGTAAATGTTCAAGAGAGTATTGATTGGATGAGAGAGATGAGTAGGGAGCACAACTGTGCCATAATAGGTTCCATTCCTGTCAAGGAGAGAGGTCTCTATTTTAACAGAGCTATATTTACAACCCCTTTGGGAGAGCAACTATATTATGACAAGAGGCATCTTTTTGCTTATGGTGGTGAGGATTTGTTATATACTCCCGGAAATAGAACCCTGATTGTCCCTTTCAGGGGCTTTAATATTGCTATACAAATCTGTTATGATCTGCGTTTTCCGGTTTGGTCAAGAAATCGTAACCTTTCATACGATATAATGATAAATATAGCAAACTGGCCCTCCGGAAGAGTCAGGGTAACAGAGCCACTCTCGCGGGCCAGAGCTATAGAGAATCAGTCATACTTTGCCTTTGTAAACCGTTCCGGGAGTGATCCGGAAAACAGTTATGATGGGAACCGTAACTTATACGACTATATGGGTGATGCTGTTGTACCGGATGTTGATGGAGATCATTTTTCGGTCTATAGATTGGAACATAATAGTCTAAACTCTTTTCGTGAGAAATTTCCGGCATGGAGAGATGCTGATAATTTTTACTTCGGAAAAGAGGAGATTTAATTGTTACTTTAAAAAATTAATTACATGAAACTAAGAGCTGTTTTTTTATACATTCTGCTGATTGCTATGACTTTTGGATGTCAAAATCCAGATTTAAAGGATGGCGATTACTCTTTTGAAATTTACGCAACAAATGACCTGCATGGACGTTTTTTTGATTCTCTATATACAGATAACCAAGGGAGCAAGACTCATCCATACTCTCTTGCCTCTGTATCCGGGTATATTAAAGAGGCGAGGATGAGATCTGGAGAGGAGAATGTTCTTTTACTTGATCTTGGAGATCACCTTCAGGGAGACAATGCAGTATTCTTCTATAATTTTATAGATACTTTGGATACTCATCTTTTTGCAAAGGTTGCAAACTACATAGGATATGATGCTGTCGTGGTTGGAAACCATGATATAGAGGCCGGTAAGCGTGTCTATAATAAGATAAAAAAGGAGATGAATGCTCCGTATCTGGCAGCTAATGCTATAAATATCAGTACCGGAAGGCCATATTTCCAACCGTACACAATTATTAGAAAAGGGGGATTGAAAATTGCCGTACTTGGGATGACAAACCCAAATATCCCAAAGTGGCTATCACCCGAATTATGGAAAGGAATTGAATTTCGTGAGATTATTCCTTTAATTGAAGAGTTAGTCTCAAATATTCACAAGAAAGAGAGTCCTCACCTTATGATTGTTGCACTACATGCAGGATTGGGAGATTACGACGAGTACTCAATTGAGAACCCGGCAAGATTTATCGCAAAGAACATACAAGGGGTTGATGTAGTATTTGCTGCACATGATCATAAAACAGCTGCAGAGGTGGTATTTAATGGTAAGGACTCAGTTTGGGTTCTTGAGGGAGGTTCGAGAGCTTCCTCTCTCGCACTTGCAAAGGTGAAAATTCGAGTAAAAAATAGAGAGATTATTCAGAGAAATGTTGTGGGATCAGTAATCTCAATGTCTCAAGTTGAGCCGGACAGCTTATATCTATCTGCTTTTAGAGAGGAGTTTCTTAAAGTCAAAGAGTTTACAAACAGAATAGCCGGTTCGCTAAACAACAGGATTACATCCAGAGATGCCTACTTTGGTCCTTCGGGGTACGTGGATATGATTCACTTTTTACAGCTTGAAAGGTCGGGGGCAGAGATATCATTTGCAGCACCGTTATCATTTGATGTTACAGTTGAGTCCGGAGATCTCAATTACCAGGATTTATTGAATATATATCCTTATGAAAATCAGTTATATGTTATGGAGATGAGCGGAGAAGAGGTAAAGAGATATCTTGAATACTCATACTCTAAGTGGATTAATAAAATGAATTCACCACAGGATAGGCTTCTTCAGTTAAAAGAGAGAGTAGCCGGAGAGAGGGGAAAATTTGCGAATGTTTTTTTTAATTTCGACTCAGCTGCCGGGATTATCTATGAAGTTAATGCAACTAAAGGTGATGGGGAGAGAATCACTATTTTGAGTATGGCTGACGGCTCTCCTTTTGATGAAAAAAGAGTGTATAGAGTTGCACTTTCGTCATACAGGGCAAGCGGAGGTGGGGATCTTATCCTGTTGGGAGCCGGAATATCAAGGGAAAATGTGGATAAGAGGGTTATTGAGAGACTTTCCGATATTAGGGAGTTGCTATATCAATATCTAATCGATAATGGATCTGTTACCGCAAAAAGACTTAATCACTGGAGTATTATACCTCAAGAGTTTGTTAAAGAGGCAGCAAAAAGAGACTCTTTAGCTTTGTTCCAATAACAGAGATTAAAAAACCGCAACTCTCCATAATGGAAAATTGCGGTTTTTAAACTTAGTAAATTTACTTTGCGAAGCTTACAGAGCGGGTCTCTCTTATAACAGTGATTTTAACCTGACCCGGATATACCATCTCATCCTGTATCTTTTTTGCAATATCCAAAGAGAGTTGCTCTGAGTCTTTATCGTTGACCTGGTCGCTGCCAACAATAACCCGAAGCTCTCTTCCTGCCTGAATAGCGTAGGATTTAGTAACTCCCGGGTAAGATAGTGCAAGATCTTCCAACTCCTTAAGTCGTTTGATGTAAGACTCTATTACCTCACGTCTGGCTCCCGGTCTGGAACCGGAGATTGCATCACTTACAAGAACCAAAGGAGATATTACAGATGTCATATCAGTCTCTTCATGGTGTGCACCGATTGCATTACATATTTCCGGTTTCTCCTTGTATTTTTCGGCTAATCTCATCCCAAGAATTGCATGTGGAAGGTCCGGATCTTCGTCGGAAACTTTACCAATATCGTGTAAAAGACCGGCTCTCTTTGCAATTTTTGGGTTCAATCCCAATTCTGAAGCCAGTGTTGCGCTTATATTTGCAACCTCTCTTGAGTGCTGAAGCAGATTCTGACCATAAGATGAGCGGTACTTCATTCGGCCTATCAGTTTAATGAGCTCCACATGAAGACCATGTACTCCAAGATCTATACAAGTTCTTTTTCCTGTTTCAAGAATCTCATCTTCAAGTTGTTTCTGCACTTTTGTTACAACTTCTTCAATTCTAGCGGGGTGAATGCGGCCATCAGTTACAAGCTGGTGAAGCGCAAGTCTTGCAACCTCTCTTCTAACGGGATCAAAAGCCGAAAGCAGAATTGCCTCAGGAGTGTCGTCAACAACAATTTCGACACCGGTTGCCGCCTCCAGAGCCCTGATATTTCTTCCCTCACGTCCAATTATTCTTCCCTTGATTTCGTCGCTATCAATATTAAAAACAGTAACTGCATTTTCAATGGCAGTCTCAGGGGCTATACGCTGAATAGTGTTAATAACTATTCTTTTTGCCTCTTTTCCAGCAGTAAGTCTTGCTTCGTCCATTACTTCACTTATGTAGGACATCGCTTCACTTTTTGCTTCTGATTTCATAGTCTCAATCAGCTGATTTTTTGCCTCCTGAGCAGATAGACCTGCAATATTTTCTATTTTTTGTATTGCTTCGATTCTGAGCTTCTCGTACTCTTCGCCTTTTTTCTCTGCAATCTCCTGCTGAAGTCTTAAATTCTCACGTAACGTATCCAGTTCTCTCTGTTTTTTCTGTAATTCAGAATTTTGCTGATTAATCTGGAGTTCCCTCTGTTTTAGTTTTGTCTCTAATACAATAACGTGGTTAGTTCGCTCAAGTATCTGCTGTTCATGTTCCGTTTTAAGTTGAAGGAATTTCTCCTTTGCCTGAAAGATCTTCTCTTTTCTTATGTTTTCGCCATCTTGTTCGGCACATCTGATAATTTCGTCTCTTTTTTTCTTCAGGATAATATTATGACCTACAAAGTAGGCAATACTAAAACCGGCCGTTGCAGCCAGTAGGATCGTTATAATGATTTCCATTTTCTCTTATATCTGTATATATAGTGTTGAATTACTAATTTTTAAAAAAGCCGTTGGTCAAGCTGTTTAAGCTAAAATCTTTTAAAACAAGATTTGAGCTCCGATTGTTTGTCGCAAACGTCCAACGTCCCGTAAACGGAATCTCCCGAAGGATAAATAGGCCTGTTTTTGACTATCGAGTCGGCTCGGTAATTTGATAGTGTTGATTTTGGCAAAGAGCTAAACCAACGGCTAAAACACCATATCAGTTGAGTTAAACAAGATTGATTTTTATATAATCGTCAAGTAGGTTATCGAGTGCTTTAAGTTCCTCTGCCATCACTTTGGACTCCTCACTCTGTTCTGCCTCTATCAACCTGATAACAAATTGAAGAAGAGCCATTGAGAGAGCATCTTGAGTATCACGATTTGCATATCTCTTTCTGTAGAGAGTTGTTTTTTCGTTAATAATCCTGGCTGCAGCCCTTATCTTCTCCTCATCCGCTACAGGTATTCTAAGCGGGTAACTGCGGTCTGCTATGGTTATTTGAATTGATTGTTGTTCCATAATTAATCATTTAGCAGTGCAATACATTTGTCAATCTCTCTGATTATTTTGCCAATCTTCTGTTTTGCCTCCCTGACATCCGTAGAGGATGACTTAAAGGCCTCAACTAATTGTAATCTATTTACTTTTTCTTCCAGTTCCCTGTTTTTATTAATACTATTATTTAACTCTTCTCTGCATACTGTTATCTCTTGTGTTAATCTCTGATTATCAGCAACTGTTTGCTCATAAGAAGAAATTATCAACTCAATTTTAGCCTTAAGGCTGTTTATCACGTTTTGATAGTCAGTATTCATTTAATCTATGCAGTTATACAAAGATAGTAAATTTAAAACATATCAAAATAAAAATGCTCCTACTTTATAACAAGCAGGAGCATCACTTGGTTTGCTGAATTTGTTTTACAGTGTATGAATCTCAGCAATTCTATTCATACCAGTCTCTATTGCCTTCTCATTCATAGGTATCAGAGAGTGGTGTCTCTCCGGTATCGATTTTTTAAGGCCTTTAATGACATTACACATATCAACAATAGGTCTCTTTTTAAGATATGCTCCAAGAACCACCATGTTATATGCTTTAGAGTTTCCAATCTCTGCAGATATTTCGACTGCCTCAATAGAACATATGTTGATATCCTTACGTTGAGGGTGTCTTGTTATTCCATTTGGATCGTATATTAGAAGACCTCCTGGTTTAACCTGACTTTCAAACTTATCCATAGATTGTTGGTTAAGAATGATTGCAGTATCAAACTTGCTTAATATCGGCGAGCTGATCTTCTTGTTACTTAGAATTACTGTTACATTGGCAGTACCTCCCCGCATCTCGGGTCCGTAGGAGGGCATCCAGGTAACCTCCTGTCCTTGCATTATTCCTGAATATGCCAATATTTTACCCATTGACAAAACTCCCTGACCTCCAAAACCTGCTATAATTATCTCTTCTTTCATATCTGTAATTTTTTATCTGTCTTTAAGGTCACCTAAAGGATAATATGGGAACAAATTGTCTACCATCCACTCATTTGCTTTTACAGGAGAGAGTTTCCATCCTGAATTACAAGAACTTACAACTTCTACAAATGATGTTCCTTTATTTTTCTCACTATTTTCGAAAG